>JAJAZM010000100.1 GCA_026785645.1 Sphingomonas bacterium
AAAGCGGTGATGGCGGTGCCGCGCCCGGGACATAATAAACGCAACGATTATGTCGCGACCTCGGTGATGCTGCTCGATTGCGCAGCGCTCAAACATTGGGACATCGACCAGGATCTCGACGATCTTTTCGCCCAGCGATTCGACTATATCGACTGGATCGAATTGAAGCGCGAGGATCCGGCGACGATCGGTTTCCTCGAGCCCGAGTGGAATGATTTCGACCGGCTTACGCCAAAGACCAAGATCCTCCACACCACCAAGCGCCGCACCCAACCGTGGAAGGCCGGCCTTCCGATCGACTACACCTTGCGTGAGCGCGGGCCGTTCGACTTCCTGCGGCGGTTCAAGCGCAAGACCTACGACACGCATCCCGATCCCAATCAGGAAGCATTGGTCTACTCCTTGCTCGCCGACCTGGTCGATCGCGGTGACGTCACCAAGCCGCAGCTTGTCGCCGAAATGGCCGCCAACCACGTCCGCCACGACAGTCTCGACCTGGTCGAACGCCATCGCGGCTGGAACGGCGCTCCTGGTTGAGGCTTGGCCGACCTAGAAACTGCGCTCGACTTCGGCGAGCAATTCCACGTATCGCCCCTTGCGCGCGCCCTTGGCCGACCAGATCAAGCTGTCGGCCGCGAAGCGATAGTCGCTCCACTTGAGCGGCAGGTTGGCGATGGACGGCCCGGCTCGGTGGCTCTCGCACCAGCGCAACGCATAGTGAATCCCGATCTGGTCGACATGATAGTGCCCGCATTGGCGCAGCGCGAGGCCGATGCCGTCGGATAGCCGGGTGAAGAACTCTTCGACGTTTCCGCGGTTGGCGGTGCCGAGGTAAATCGCCGAGGCGAGGACCTTGCGATACAAAGCGGCATTGTCGGGCTGGAGGATGAACCCCGCCTCGACCAAATCCAATTCCGCGAACCCGGCGGCCAGATCGCTGGCAACGAGTCCGTCGGCGTCGATCATCAGGATCGGCGCGGCGATCTCGCGCCGCATGCGGCTCGCCACCGCGAACCGGCCGGCGGCGAAATAAAAGCTCATCGGACGTCCGAACGGGTCGCGTGCCGGCCCTTCGTGACTGACCGTAAGCCGCCCGCCGCATCGCTCCACCATTGCATTCACTTTCGCAAGGCAGGCGGAGGAGGGGGTGTACAGGTGGAGATGGACGCGCGTGGATGGGCTGCGCGCCGCGCTCGACAGCGCGAGATGTTGCCCGAAGCGGTGGAAATAGCTCTCGTCGCATGCCGCGAACACTATTGCGCGGGGGTCGGCGGCATCCGGCCAGCCACCTTCAATGACGATCTCGCGGTCGAGACCGAGCGACACAGGGGCGGCAAAGGCGCGCTCGATGGCGCGCTTGACGCGCTGCTGCTGCCACCACCACACGGCATTGTCGTGACGCGCTCGCCAGATACGGGAAGGCAATATTCCCTTGAGGTTAGGCATCGTTGTCGACATCAATCATCATCCGCCGCACCGCGCTCGCCGCCATTTCGACCGAATCCCTTGCGATATTACCGGCGCATGGCTGGGCGACCGTCCCGACCAGGCCATCGCAGGTCAACTGTTCCCACATGCGGCGCAGGTCGCGGCGGCCATAACCCCAGCCATGGCCAAGCGCGTTGCTGCCGCCGAGCACCTTTTCTCCGGCCCGCGACATTTTAATTGGTACCATTCCGATCGGCTTGCCGGTCTGGATCGCCTCTGACAGCATCGACACGCTATCGCCGGTAACGAAAATTTCGTCGGCGTCGGCCATCAGCAGCGGAAAGCGGGGCATGCCGCCTTCGACCAGCCGGTGGTGGGTGCCAGCGAGCGCATCGGCGACCGCGCCTATCACCTCGGCAGGGGTGCGGCGGCTGCCGACCGCGATCAGCGTCCCACCCTTGCATTCGGCGCGCGCGATCGCCTGCCTGAGTGCCTCGCCAAAGCCATGTTCTTCGAACTCCCAATATTTCGTTGGACCACCGATTGCGAACAGCAGGTGCGGTCGTGGCAGCGTGGCTAGCCAGGCGCGTTCCGCCTCGGTCGGTACACCGGGATCCTGCAAGCGGCTCATTGCCATCGGCAACATCAACACGTTTGACCGTGGCGGCACCGGATATTGGCTGGTGGAGATGACCAGGTCGAACAATTCTGGCTCGACCCGCGGATGGCCGACCAGAACAAGCTTGGTGCGACCTTTGTTCTGGTCGCGGATCCAGCGCGCTACCGGGGTGCTGCGCCGGCCGATCGCCAGCAACAGGTCGGGCCACGGCGGCGACAATTGCGAGCGTGATGCCCGCGTCAGGCTGACGGTGGTCGAGCCGAGGTTGCGCGGCGGGATCGAGCGCAACAGATTGTAGCGCATCGAGCGCGTCTCGAACGGCCAGCCGAGCGCTTCGGCCAGCGCCAGCAACTGGTTGTTGTCGCCGGTCTTGTCGCCGATCAGCGCCCATGTCCGCGGGAACGGGTTCATCCGCTCCTCCGCAGACGCTTATGTTCGCCCGCCAGCGCAAGCGCCATAACCGCGACCATCGCCGCGCGGCCGATCAGAAAACCGAGCCCGGCGCCGATCAGGCCGAAATGGTCAACCAGCGGGAAGATCGAGCCGAGATAGGCGATCACCCCGACGAGGCCGCCGAGCAGCGGCACATTGGTGCGCCCGACCGAATGGAGCATCGCGGGAAGCGGGAAGCTGAGCATCGCGATCAACGGCGCGCCGAGCAGCACCACCAGCACGCCATAGGCGCCGACGAACTCGGGCCCGAACAGGTGGAGGAGAACGAATTTGCCGATCAGCGCGATCCCGACCATCATCGGCAGCCCCATGGCGGTGCCGAGCAGGGTGGCGCGAACCATCAGGTTCCACGCCGTCTTGCTCGCCGGATCGAGCCGCATCACCTCGGGGTAAAACGCCTTGTTGAGGAAGTCCGACGGGCGCTGCGCGGCGTCGGCGAGCGACGAGGCGACGCGGTAGAGGCCCGCCGCCGCCGGGCTAACCAGGCCGCCCACCAGCAGACGTGCGAGCGGGCCCCAGGCGGTGGACAGCGAGGCGGTCAAATTGGTGCTGGCTGCGAACTGCCATCCCCCATCGAGCCCGGCGGCGCTAAGCGACGGCCACAGGCTTCCACGCAAGTCGCGTCGCCTGAGTTCGGCCCACGCCATCCCCCATTGGACGAGGTCGCCGATCAGGTCGGTGACGAACCAGATCAGTAGGAACACTACAAAGCCGGCTTCATACCACCACGCGAAAAAGGTCAGTAGCGCGCGCAGATTCGGGGTAATCGTGCCCTGCCACGACACCAGGTCGAAGCGGTCGAGTGCACGTAGCACCCCGCTCGCCGCCGCCGACCCAAGCGTCGGCAGCAACAGGCAGTAGAGAATCGCATTGTCGAGCAGATGGTCGGGGATTCCGAACCAGGGCGCGACCAAAGGCAGCAGCGCCATCGCGCCGATCATGGTGATAACGCCGCTGGTCAAGTCGAGCCCTACCGCGAACCGCGCTGCGCGGCGGAAGGTGTCGACGTCGCCACGCTCGAGTGCGGGCGAGCCATAGCGAACCACCATCTGCCAGCTGTTAAACTTGGTCAGCCCGCTCGCCGCCTGAATATAGCTGTGGATCAGGATCAGCAGCCCAAACGCCGTCACCCCGAGTCCGCGCGCAGCGAAGGCCAGCGTCGCCATCGCCCCCACCGCCGCGACCGCGCGGGACGCGGCGAGATAGCCGGAATTCTTGAGCAATGAGCGGAAATGTTGGTCTTTGAACCAGTGTTTCATCGACATCCGGATTCGGTCAACTTTCGGGGAATTTGACGTGACTTATGGCACAAGCTGCGCGCGATTCCATGGCAATCTTCCGATCATCAGCAGCGCCCGATTTGCAGCCGCACCAATCATCCCCTAGATACGAATGATGCTTGATCTGGATCAAATCCGAGTGGCTCCCGTGCGACAGGCGCCATTTCCTTATTTCGTCGTTAACAACGCGATTGCGGCGGCAAATGCCACGCGAGTCGCGAATGCTTTTCCGCTGGTGAGCCGACCGGGCGCGGTCGATGTCGAGCAAACCGAGTTCGGGACGCCGTTCGGCGCGTTGCTCGATGAGTTGCGCAGTGAGCGATTCCGCAAACTCGTCGGCGAGAAGCTGGACGTCGATCTCGGCGAACTCGACACCGTGATCAACGTTCGCGCCCGGACCCGGCTGACCGATGGCAATATCCATACCGACACGCCGTCGAAGCTGGTCACCGTCTTGCTATATTTCAACGAGCCCGGCCAGGCCGAGGAGACCGGCTTGAGGATCCTCAATAACGGCAAGGATATCGACGATTATGTCGAGGAAATCTCGCCCGCGCTGGGGACGATGGTCGCGTTCAAGGTCACACCCAATTGCTGGCACGGCCACAAGCCGTTCGTTGGCGAGCGCCATTCGCTGCAGTTGAATTATCTGAGCGGGGTCAAGACGATCGGCAAGCACCAGCTGACGCATCGCTTGATTGGCCGGATGAAACGCAAGCTGGCGCACCTTGTGGGGCGCGCCTGAGGGCCAGGATGCATTCCGTCCTTCAGGCTGGTTCGGCGACCCGCCCCTGGACCACTTTCTCGGCCAATGTCCCGTTCAATTCGGCGAGATGGTCATAGTCGGCTTCGTACGTCGCAAGCCCGTGGCTTAGCGAACGCAATTCAGCCTCGAGCCCGGCGAGCTCGCTTTCGGGCAGCAGCGCCTCGACCCGGTCCCACCCGGGCCAGCCATCGCGCGGACCCATTCCGAGCATCTGGCCGCGGCGCGAGGCGATTGTCGAGCTGACCTTGGAAGTCGCGCTCGACGGCGACACGACCACCAGCCGCTGGACCGGTTCGAGCAGGTGCGGTGCGGCGGCGGCGAGCGCGTCATGCATCGCAATCCGCCCTGCGGTGCGAAACGCGAGCTCGGACGAATCGACGCTGTGAAAGCTGCCGTCGACCAATGTCACCGCGACATCGTCGACCGGAAAACCGAGCGGTCCCTTGACACAAGCGTCCTTCACGCCGGCTTCGACCGCAGGGATATATTGGCGCGGGATCGACCCGCCGTGGATTTTATCCTCGAAGCGGAAGCCCTCGCCGCGGGCAAGCGGGCGGATTTCGATGATCACGTCGCCGAACTGGCCGTGCCCGCCCGATTGTTTCTTGTGGCGGCCGTGCTGGCGCACCGGGCGCCGGATCGATTCGCGATAGCCGATCGAGCAGGGCTTGCTCGTCACCTCGACCCCGTAGCGACGTTTCAGTCGCGCCACGACCAGCCCGAGATGCTCGTCATTGACCCCGCGCAGGCGAAGCTCGTGGCTGGCGTCGTCATGCTCGATGGTCAGCGCGCTATCTTCTTCGGCCAATCGCGCCAGCGCACTGGCCAGCCGGACGTCATCCTTGCGGTCGGCCGGGGCAATCGCGACGGTGGCGTTGCGCGCCGGCTGGGCAAGCTCGACCCCGGGCGGGATGGTGCCGCCCGACAACCATTGTCCGACGCCGATCTCATCGGCCTTGGCGACCGCGACGATATCGCCTGCCAAAGCGGTCGCGGTCTTGGCGGTCTTTTCGCCCTGGATGCTGAATAAAGCACCGAGCCGGGTCGCGACGCCGTCGCCGGTCTTGAGCTCTGAGCCCTCGGCGATGCTCCCGCCGAGCACACGTGCCAGCGCCAGCCGCCCGATCGCCCCGCCATGGTTGATCTTGAACGCGAACAACGCCGGGTCGGTCACCGACAGCCGCTTGGCGGTGGTTTCAGGCCGGGGGGCTTCGTGCCGCAGCGCTTTGAGCAAGCGGCGCACTCCCCAGCTGCTGCTGGCCGACCCGAACAGCACCGACACGCCCAGATTCTCGCCGGTTTCGCGGGCGAGATCGGCGAAGATGGTCGCTTGCTCGGGGACCTGGTCCATCAACAATTGCTCGAGCAACGCATCGTCATGATCGGCCAGCCGCTCGAGCAGCTGGGTGCGCGCTTCGGCTTCGCGGGTCGCGAGGTCGGACGGCATGTCGATCCGCTCGGACGAGGAGCCGGGGCGATAATGGAACGCCCGTTCGAGTGCCAGATCGACGAAACCGGTGACCTTCTCGCCGCCCGCTTCCTTGGCCCGGATAGGCAATTGCCGCGCGATCAGCGGCGAAACGCTCATCGGCTGGAGCGCGCTCAGCAAATCGCGGATCCGGCCACGCGCCTGATCGACCCGGTTAACGAAGATCATGTGCGGGATGCCGAGCTCGTCGAGCATCCGCAATGACGGGGCGGCGAGGGCGGCGCGGGCGGGATCGGGATCGACCACCACGATCGCCATGTCGGCGATGGCGATGGCGCTTGCGCCGTCGGGTGCGAAGCCGACCGATCCGGGCGCGTCGATGATCGCGAACCGGTCCCCCAAGTAATCGAAGTGCATCAGATTGAGTTCGGTCGATCCGCCGCGTGCCCGCGCTTCGGGTGAGCTGTCGCCGACGCTCGATCCGCTCGCGGTCGACCCCTGCCGGTCGATAGTCCCGCTGGCGAACAGCATCGCTTCGGCAAGGCTGGTCTTGCCCGCGCCGGCCGGTCCGACCAGCGCGACTGCCCTGGTGCCGGTGGCGGCCCCTTTGCCAGCGTTTGATCCAATGCTGTTGGGCATGCGACTCTCCCTCGTCCGTGGTTGGCGGGCGCGAGTCGCGAAAAGCGCGGCTGCGCGCTTTGATGGGGCAGCGTCGAACTTGCTCGGCCGAAATGCAAGGGGACAACGGAACGAGTGCGCCGCATCGCGGTTCACGCCCGATGAGCAGCATCAAGTCCAGCGCCGACCAGCGCGGCCGTCAATCCACCTCGCCATGGCGGATGCCGCTGGCCGGCTGGAAAGATGTCGCAATCCGTACGTGGTGCGAGTCGAACAAGGACAATGTCGGGCTGGTTGCCGCAGGGGTGGCGTTTTATACCTTCCTAGCGCTGGTTCCGCTGCTTGGATCGACGGTGCTGGTCTACGGCCTGGTCGCGACTCCCAAGACGGTGCTCGGCACGATGCAATCGCTGACCGCGGTCATGCCTGCCGATATCGCGCGGCTGATCGGCGAGCAATTGCTCAACATCGTCAATTCGTCGAGCAGCAAGAAAGGGCTCGGGCTGCTGCTCGCGCTCGGGGTCGCCTTGTTCGGCGCGCGCAATGCCGCCGGCTCGATCATCACCGCGCTCAACATCGCCTATGAGGAGGAGGAGAAGCGCGGCTTCCTCAAGGTCACTGCCTTGGCGCTATTGATAACCGTCGCGGCGGTGATCCTGGCGTTGGTCGGGATCGGCGTCATGACGGCATTGCGCTTCCTCGAAAGCCTGATCCCCAATGCACCGCAAATCGTGCGAGCTTTGATCAAGCTTGGATCGGCTGTGACTTTGCTGGCGGTCGCGGCGGCGGCGGCGGCGACGCTCTATCGCTACGCCCCGTCGCGCGACAAGGCGAAGTGGCTGTGGCTCTCGCCGGGGACCGCGCTGTCGGCGCTCGGCTGGTTGCTGCTGAGCGTGGCGTTCGGCTTCTATGTCAGCCGGATTGCCGATTATAACGCCACGTATGGCTCGCTCGGGGCGGTCGTCGCCTTGCTCACCTGGGTCTATCTGGCGAGCTACATCTTCCTGTTCGGGGCCGAGCTCAACAGCGAACTCGAGCATCAGACCGCAAAGGACACCACCAGCGGCGCAGCCGAGCCGCTTGGCCAGCGCGGGGCGTGGTCCGCCGACCATGTCGCCGGGGATCAACCCGGCGTTCCGGAACCCGCCATCACGGACGAGCTAGCCGACACTGGCGCCCATCCATTGCTCACCGCCCGAGCGACGAGCATCGCGTGTCGGACGATCGGGTTGCGCAAGGTGGGCCTCGCCACTTCGATCGTCTCGACGCTTGGATTGTCGCTCCTGCGCCAGCGCGGGCGCGGGGCGATTGGCGCAGTGTTGCTGGTCTCGGCCGCGGGCTTGTCGCTACTCGCCCGCGAACCGGAGCAGGACTAGGTCGCCGTCAGCAGTCGCTGGTCGCCCGCCAAGCGGAGGAGGGCGGCCTGCAGTTTCTCGAACGCGCGAACCTCGATCTGGCGGATCCGTTCGCGGCTGACGCCATAGACCTGGCTCAGATCCTCGAGCGTCTTGGGCTCTTCGGACAGGCGCCGCTCGACGAGGATGTTCTTCTCGCGATCGTTGAGGCTCTCCATCGCCTCGTTGAGCAAATCGTGACGGACCTGGCGTTCCTCGTCGTCGGCGACGATCTCGTCCTGAAGCGGGCCATTGTCGACCAGGAAGTCCTGCCACTGGCCTTCGCCGTCGGTATCGCGCAGCGGGGCGTTGAGCGAGGTGTCACCGCCCATCGCCATCCGGCGGTTCATGCTGATCACTTCGGCCTCGGTCACGCCAAGGTCGGTCGCGATCTTGGTCACGTCGGCGGGCTTCAGATCGCCATCCTCGAACGCGTCGAGCTGGTTCTTCATCCGGCGCAGGTTGAAGAATAATTTCTTCTGCGCCGCGGTGGTGCCCATTTTAACAAGGGACCACGAGCGCAGGATGAATTCCTGGATCGAGGCGCGGATCCACCACATGGCGTAGGTGGCGAGGCGGAAGCCGCGGTCGGGCTCGAACTTCTTCACGCCCTGCATCAGCCCGATATTGCCTTCGGAAATGAGCTCGCTGACCGGCAGGCCATAGCCGCGATAGCCCATTGCGATCTTGGCCACGAGGCGAAGGTGCGAGTTGACCAGCCGCGCTGCGGCGTCGGTGTCGCCTTGCTCGCGCCACGCCTTGGCCAGCATGAATTCCTCCTCAGGGGCGAGGATCGGAAATTTCTTGATCTCGGTCAGATAGCGATTGAGCCCGGCTTCCCCGCCCGCTGCGGGGATCGAGACCGCCCTTTTGCCCTGAGTCGTCGCAGAGCGTGATGTCACCGTGCGTGCCATGATTCGTCAGTCTCCCTGGGCCGAGATGCCGTCGCGTGGCGCCTCTAACCGTTGTAATCCTATACACCAAGTGCGCTGAACAGTTCCTGCATGTCCGACGGAAGGGCCGAAGTGAACGACAGACGGGCGTTCGTTACGGGGTGAACGAAGCCAAGCGCCTCTGCGTGAAGCGCCTGCCGCCGGAACATGAGTCGCGCTAATAGTTCACGCTGGCGCTGCTTGGGCGACCGGCCATAGACCGGATCACCGAGCAGCGGATGACCGATCGAGGCCATATGCACCCGCACCTGGTGGGTCCGCCCGGTCTCTAGCCGGCATTCGACCAATGCCGCGTCGCGCAAGCGGGTGCGCATTTTCCAATGGGTCACCGCGCGCTTGCCCCGGCCGTCCCTGACCACCGCGACTTTCTTGCGATCGGTCTCGGAGCGGGCGAGGGGGGCGTCGACCTTGCCGGTGAGCATGGTCGGCACCCCGGTGACGATCGCGGCATAGACACGCTCGATGCTATGGTCGGCGAACTGACGCGATAGCCCTTCGTGCGCGACGTCGCTCTTGGCGACCAGCAGCAGCCCCGACGTATCCTTGTCGATGCGGTGGACGATCCCCGGCCGGGCGACCCCGCCGATCCCCGACAGCGACGGCCCGCAGTGATGGAGCAAGGCGTTGACCAGGGTTCCGTCGCGATTGCCCGCGGCTGGGTGGACCACCATCCCGGCGGGCTTGTCGATGACCAGCAGATGCTCGTCCTCATAAACGACAATCAGCGGAATATTCTGCGCCTCATTATGCGCTGCGGCTGGTTCGGGAACGGCAAGCGCAAACGCTTCGTCGCCGCGCACCTTGATCGCCGGATCGCGATGGAGGTTCGCGCCCGCCGACAGCGCGCCGCTCTTGACCAGCACCTTCAGTCGCTCGCGCGACAAGGCGGGCAGCGCATCGGCCAGCGCGCGGTCGAGCCGCCAGCCGGCGTGGCGCTCGTCGAGCGCGATATCAATGATCTGATTCCCCCCGGTCACGGCACGGATATGGGGGCGGTCATCGCGGGGTCAATGGCTCCGACCTTGCGATTTGGGCGGCGCTGACGCAACAAGCCGCGGATGAACGCTACCGATCTTGCAAGCTTGCTCTGCTCGCGCCTGTGCCACGATTTATTGTCGCCGGTCGGCGCGCTCAACAACGGTCTCGAGCTGATGGCGGACGAGCAGGACCCCGAGATGCGCGAGCGATGCCTCGAATTGCTCAACGAAAGCGCCCGGGTGAGCGCCAACAAGCTGAAATTCTTCCGCCTCGCGTTCGGTGCTGCGGGCGGGTTTGGCGAGACGATCGACACGGGTGAGGCGCACGCCGCTCTGGCCGGGCTATTCGGGCCCGAAAAGCGTCTCGAACTTGGCTGGATGGTGCCCGGCGATGCGCTTCCCAAGGGCGCGGTCAAATTATTGCTCAATCTTGCGTTGATCGCGGGCGACGCGCTGGTTCGCGGCGGTCGGCTCGACGTCGGGGCCGAGCGCGATGGAGGACGGCTCGAGATCGTGATTCGTGGCGAGGGACCGCGGATCCTGCTCGACCCCAATTTGCGCGAGACGTTGGTCAAGGGCAATGCCGGCGGGACGGTCGAGCCGCGCGCCGCAGGGGCATGGCTGGCGCATGCGCTGGCGAGCGAGGCGGGTGGCGAAATCCGACTGTCCGATCCGGCCGAGCCGGTGCTGATGATCGGTGCGACCCTCCAGGTTTGAGGCTCGGCCGCGGACTAACGGCGCATTAACCCTTTTCGACCCATAAGGCGCTTCAACACGGGCGCAGGGTCAACAAGCACATGGACGATCTGATTGCCGATTTCGTGGCGGAATGCCGTGAAATGCTCGAAGCGCTGGGC
>JAJAZM010000101.1 GCA_026785645.1 Sphingomonas bacterium
CGGCGATCCGGGCAATGAATTCGAAGCGGTGCGCGCCTGCGATCTCGGCTCGGTATCGTTCGACGATCCCGATCTGCGAAGCGAGCTGGTCGGCTCCTACGCCTCGCGAATCTCGGCCTATCCCGCAGTCCGCTCGCATTTGCTCGATCGCCAGCGCGCCTTTGCCGCGCAGGACGGCGGGGCAGTGCTCGACGGCCGCGATATCGGCTCGGTGATCGCGCCCGACGCCCAGGCGAAGCTGTTCGTCACCGCCACGCCCGAAGTCCGCGCCCGCCGTCGCCTGGGCGAGCTGACCGCGCGCGGCTTCAACGCTCATTTCGACGAAATATTGGCCGACATCCATGCCCGCGACGAACGCGATGCCAGCCGCGCGGTCGCGCCCTTGGTCCGCGTTAACGACGCAATGCTGCTCGACACCAGCGACCTCGACGTGACACAGGTGATCGCTGCGGCCATCGCGCTGGTCGATCAGCGTTTGGCGGTCAGGAAGACGACGTAACCCTTGAATTTGGGATTGGCCGCAAGTCCGGCCGGTTCGATCCATTGCCCGCCCTCGACCAGCCCGACCTTGAATGCGATCGGGAAGCCGCGCAGCCGGTCGAAATATCGCTCGTAGCCGGGGATAGTCGATCGCCCCTGGTAGGTCTGGATGACGACTTCATCGAGCGTCCCGGCAAGCGCCGCCAGCGCTTTGGGGTCGCCATTAGCGCTCCAGTCCATCAGGCCCGTGATCGATAGCCGGTAACGGCGCGGCAGGCGCTTGCGGACATTGGCAAGGAACGCCGCATAATGGTCGAGGTGGCGGATGCGGGCGTCGAAATCGAGCTGGACCCCGACCATCCGGCTCCCGCCTTTCGCCCAGCGGTCGGCGCGAACCGACAGGTCGTCGACCGCGCCCGCCGGCCAATCCATCGTGTCAGTCCGCACCACCAGCCAGACATCGGTGGCGGGCAAGCGCGGGATGCCGGGGCGACGCGGTTCATATCGGCCATCGCCGCGCGCCAGTCGTTCGCCGTCGAGCAAATACACCGTCTGAGCGCGGCGAAGCGCATCGGACGGCGTGACCCCCGCCCATAGCCAGAAACTGTCGTAGTGTTCAGCGCGGACGATATCGGGATCGTTCCGCTCGCAGCCAGCCAAGAGCAGCGCGATCAGCACCACCGCGACCCGCTTACCAATAATATTTCAGCTCCTTGGCCCAGCGGCTCGCGGCATAGTCGCGCTTCAGCCGCGTGAACCATGCTTTGCGGGTGGCGATGGGCACCTCGTCGCCGCCGCAGTCGCTGCTCCCGCTTGGTTGGTAGCAGCGGATCGCGCGATTGAGCGCAAATGCCTTCTCGTCATCGGTCGCCGCACCGGCATCCATCACCCGCTGGTAGATTGCCGTGCGGGTTACCGGGGTTCCGGTAAAGCCCGGTTGCGGCGTGCTGCGATAGCGCCCCGATGATCGGTCATAATCCATGTTCCAGGTGTCGAACCCTTCCTTGCGAACATATTCGGCCAGACACATCAGCGGATGGATTGCCCCCGCATTGGCGGCCAGGCTGGTCGCGGTGTCGCGCAACGGCGGGCAGACATCGCTGATCTTCTTGCCCGGCGCGAAGCTGCCGAGCGGGACCGATCCGGGCCAGCCGTCCCAATCGGGAGAGAAACTGTCGACCGACCAGCCGGAATCGGAGTCACTGGCAGACGCTTTCGGTGGACCGAGCCGCCGCTGATCGACGAGAAAGTCGCGATACATTCCGAAGTGCAGCTCATTGGCGAGCAAAACATAAAGCGCGGTGTCGCGCTCATGGTCGTTGACGCCCTCCCTTGTCATCCGCCGCAACAGCTCGATCCCGGAATCTTTTTCGATGATCGCCGATCGCATCAGCGGATGGACTATCGGGCTGCCGGTTTCGAGCAATCGACCGACGATTCCCGCAGTGCGATCATGCCGCAGGATGGCAAGCTGGACCGCCTCAGCCTGATATGGCTGTTTGGCGCCAGGCAGCAGCGACAGCCAGAAGCCTCGGGCGTTGCGGTCCTTGACCGCCTCAAGCGCGAAACCCCGCAACATCTGCCGGCTGAACTGGAGGTAGGAGAATCTTTCTTGGCGCGACTCATCCGGGATCAGTGCCAACACCTCGCGCGGCTGTTTCCGGCTGGTGAACGCCTCGGTCGCAAGCAGGTAGGAATAGAGATCCGGGTCACGCGCAAAGACCGGTTTTTGCCGCTCGAGCTCGGCGCGCGACAAAATTGGGCCGCAGCAGCCGCGCTCGCGAGCTGCCTCATCGACAGGCCGCAGCCGCATCAGGTCGATGACCGCCAACAAGGCCGGATCGGTAACCCCGGCTGCGTCGCGGCTGGGCAGCAGCTTGCGATCAATCTCCTCCACCGCGAGCATGTCGGGCAGAGCGTCGCGGCGTGGCCGAGCGGCGATCAGCCGCGAATAGACAGTACCAATCGCGGTCGTATCGCCCGAAATCCAGGCAATCCGCCGGTCGAAATCGCGCGCCGAACGGACATAGCGCCCATTCGGAAAGGTGGCGAGATAGGCGCGCCGGGCTTCATTTGCCGCAGCGATGGGGGCCTGATCGCGCTCGTCCGGTTCGGCGATCGAACCCCATTCGTCGACGTTTGATTTGATCGCCTGCGCCAAGAGGGCCCGCAGGCGCATATAGCCTGCGGTATCCGCAACCCAGTCGGGTGCGCCCTCGCCGACCTGGGCGAAGGCCTTGGCAGCCGCTGGCAAATCCTCGGCATAGAACAAGCGGCTACCCTCGAGGTAGCGGGCGTAGGACAGTCCGGCCGGGCTGGTCACCGCTGCGATGGAGAAGCGAATTTCGCCAGCCTTGTCGCAAGCGGTGGCGAGCTGGTCTCGGGCCGCCACCAATTGATCGCGCTCCGCCCGTGGCACCGATCGCTCGGCGGCGAGCGCCGCAGAGAAACGGGCCGCGCCGTCCCGATTGGTGTGGCACAGGCCGGTCATCGTGCTGTCGTAGGCAAAGTATCGATTGTCCGGACTCAGTCCAAACGCCGCCTCATTGTTGCCTGACTCGGTTCGATCCCCTTTTTTCGCTGGATAGAGGCGTTGCTCGAAGGTGGAATAGGAGATGTCGAATGGCACAATTCCGCGGGCCATGATCGTTGGGTCGGCGACTCGCGTTCCGAACCGGTCGGCCATCAGCAGGATGAGGTTGCCGCGCGTGTCGTTGGTCGGGCTGAGGAAGGCATTGCTGGCTTCCGCTTCCCAGCTGATTCCGTCATCATCACCGCCGGCGCAAGCGACAGCGATCGAGCCGGCGATAGCGGCGACTATCACCCCCAGCATAATCGCCCGCCCGCTGATCCGGCTCGTCATAGGCGCATCATATCCGCGATTTGGCGGTGCGCAATGCGCGAAGTAGCGGCTAGGCCCTTGCCCTTGATCCGGCCCGTCACCTCGGTCCTAAACCATCGAAAACTGGATCTTTCGCGTTTCCGGGTCGGCCTCGTCGAGCCGGACCCTGATTGCCGCGCCCGCGGCGACGTCGGCATTCTTGAGCCGGCTGACCACGGGCAGCCCGCACAGCTGGATCCGCGGACCGCGCTGGTCGACGTCGGTGACCACCGCGGCGAAGGTTTCGCCAACGCGGTCCTGGAGCGCCACCGCTTCGGCCAGGTCGATCACCGCGCGCTGGATGTTGCCGCCGAGCGCATCGGCGCGGGCCATCACCTTGGGCAGTCGGTCGAAGGCTTCGACGATCGCGTCGGGCACCGGTCTGCCATTGGCGACGGCAAAGGCCGCCATCACGACATAGCGATCGGCCAGTCGGCGCAGCGGGGCCGTGGAGTGGGCGTAGCTTGCCGCCATCGCCGCGTGCCACGGGGTCACGCCGTCGCGATACGGTTCGTAGCTTGCGCCGGGGCTGGCCTTGCGGATCGCGAGCAGCAGTGCTGCCTGGTTGGTGTCGGCGGGGTCGAGGCTCCGCTCGACCTCGGGCACCGGGCGCCCCTTGGGCCAGTCGATGCCCATCGCCTTCGCGGTATTGCGCAGTCGCTTCAAGGCCCAGCCCTCGGGCTCGGGCATCACCCGGAACAGCCCGGTGCGATGCTTCAGCAGCGCGTCGGCGACCGCCAGGTTGCTGGCCAGCGACAGCGCCGCATTCTGCGCTTCCGCGGGGTTTTGCGGGGTCAGCTTGAGGTCGTAATGGCCGTCATGCTCGACCACTTCCTGTTCGGGCGGATCGGATCGGCTGGCGCCGCGCGCCGCCTCGGCCGCCGCGATGCGCCGGTTTAGTTCGGCAAACCCGTCGGGCAAATCGGACGGCTTGACCGTCTCGTAGCCGAGCTTGGCACGGCTCCTGATGGTCACCCGTTCGACCCGCTCGAGGGTCGCTGTTCCGTCCTCGTCGACCCGCGTCGAGAACAGGATGGCGGGGCGGATGACGTCGGGCAGCAAGCTCGCCGCGCCTTCGCTAAGTATTTGGGGATAAAGGCTTATCTTGCCATCTGGGAGATATTGCGAGGTGCCCCGGACCCACGCCTCGCGGTCCATCGCCCCGCCGTCATCGACAAACCACGCGACGTCGGCGATGGCGTAGTGGCATATGATGCTCGCAGTGTGAACCTCGATCGAAAACGCCTGGTCAAGATCGCGGCTCGATGCCGGATCGAGGGTCACGAAATGCATGTCGGTCCGGTCGATGTGATCGGTCAGCGGCCGCGGAACCGCGGCCTCGGCCTCGACAATCACCTCGGGCGGGAATGCCTCGGGCAATTGATACTGGCCGCGGATCGCCGCCAGCCCGTCGGCGAGGATTTGTCCCGGATCGCGCAGCGCCTTCATCGTCGGCGTTGCTAGCGGCTCGCCTTCGCGCTGGAAAGCCCGCCGCCTTCCTTGCCCTCAGGTGAGGTTTCAGCTAAGCGCGCCTCCGTCCGGCGGTCAGGTCCGCGGCGCTCCGCTCCATCGCCATTATCGCGGCCGGAACGGCCGCTTGTCCTGCCTCAACCGGATGCCTGCGCGGCATGGGGTCTCGCGGGCGGCAAATGGGTTTCCAGGTCCGCTTGATGGTAGTCCGGCCAATTCGGTCGGCGGCGGCATGAAAACTGATGTTCGAGAGACTGATTTTTTATGGCCACTACGGCATTTCCGAGCCGCGACGATTTCGCGGCACTC
>JAJAZM010000102.1 GCA_026785645.1 Sphingomonas bacterium
CTAGGTCGGCCAAGCCTCAACCAGGAGCGCCGTTCCAGCCGCGATGGCGTTCGACCAGGTCGAGACTGTCGTGGCGGACGTGGTTGGCGGCCATTTCGGCGACAAGCTGCGGCTTGGTGACGTCACCGCTATCGACCAGGTCGGCGAGCAAGGAGTAGACCAATGCTTCCTGATTGGGATCAGGATGCGTGTCGTAGGTCTTGCGCTTGAACCGCCGCAGGAAGTCGAACGGCCCGCGCTCGCGCAAGGTGTAGTCGATCGGAAGGCCGGCCTTCCACGGTTGGGTGCGGCGCTTGGTGGTGTGGAGGATCTTGGTCTTTGGCGTAAGCCGGTCGAAATCATTCCACTCTGGCTCGAGGAAACCGATCGTCGCCGGATCCTCGCGCTTCAATTCGATCCAGTCGATATAGTCGAATCGCTGGGCGAACAGATCGTCGAGATCCTGGTCGATGTCCCAATGTTTGAGCGCTGCGCAATCGAGCAGCATCACCGAGGTCGCGACATAATCGTTGCGTTTATTATGTCCCGGGCGCGGCACCGCCATCACCGCTTTCCCGTCCATGTCGCGGTCGAACAGATCGGCGATATCGCCCACCCCGAAGCAATCGGGATCGGTCACCACCGCCTTTCCCTTCCAGCCCATCATCTTGGGCGGCGCGAAGCGCAGCGGGGTGAAGCTCTGGAGGTCATCGGGATCCCAGCTGCGGACATGGCCGCCGCGCAGGATCGACTGGCCGCTTGCCATCAGCCGCGGATATTCGGCGGCATCGATGATCCGCACGTTGAAGCTGTCGGGTCGCGCGCTCGCTTTCTTGTAGCTTAGCGCGCTGATCTTGGCGCCAAGCATCTGGCGGGCATTGGCCTGGATGAAGACAGTCGGCTTCACAGCGACATTTCCTCGAAGCCTGCCTCCTTCACCACGCGGTCGAGTTTGACCAATGTGGTGAGCAGGCTTTCCATCCGGTCGAGCGGCCAGGCGTTGGGGCCGTCGGACAGCGCATTGGCGGGATCGGGGTGGGTTTCGATGAACAGCCCGCTGATCCCGACCGCGACCGCGGCGCGGGCCAGCACCGGGACATGCTCGCGGGTGCCGCCCGAGCTGGTCCCCTGCCCGCCCGGAAGCTGGACCGAATGGGTCGCGTCGAACACCACCGGGCAGCCGGTTTCGCGCATGATCGCCAGGCTGCGCATGTCCGACACCAGGTTGTTATAGCCGAACGACGCGCCGCGCTCGCACACCAGGATGTTGCTGCCGTCGCCGCCCGCCGCGATCGATGCCGCCTTGGCCTTGTCGACCACATTCATCATATCGCCCGGCGCCATGAACTGCGCTTTCTTGATGTTGACTGGCTTGCCCGCGCTGGCGACGGCCTGGATGAAATCGGTCTGGCGGGCGAGGAACGCTGGCGTCTGGAGCATGTCGACGACTTCCGCGACCGGCTTGACCTGCGGGATGTCGTGGATGTCGGTCAGCACCGGGACGCCAAGCTCGGCGCGGACTTTCTCAAGGATGCGCAGGCCTTCGTCCATGCCCGGCCCGCGAAAGCTGGTGCCCGACGAGCGATTGGCCTTGTCGAAGCTGGATTTGAACAGGAACAATATGCCGAGCTTGTCGGTGATCGCCTTCAATCGCTCGGCGGTGCGAAGCTGCAATTCCTCGCTCTCGATCACGCACGGGCCGGCGATCAGGAAGAAGGGCTGGTCGAGCCCGATGGTGGTTCCGTTGAAGTTCATGGTCGATCTTTACCCTAGCGTTGCGACGACCGCCACCGGTGCCCAATCCCCAAGGCCATATTGTGGCGCGAAGGCGGCGGGGAACGGTTCACCAGCATGAATTCCGCCGGTGACGAAGATGCAGTCGATCCCCTGCCGCGCTGCACCGAGAACGTCGGTCGGCAGCGCATCGCCAATCGCGACGATGCTCGTCTTAGCGGGATTGTCGGCGAGATCGAGCGCGTGCTGGTAGATCGCCGGATGCGGCTTGCCGTACCATCGGACGCTGCCACTTAGGCCTTCGTAGAGGTCGGCGATGGCGCCGGCGCAGGCCTCGGGAACGCCGCCGCGGACCACCATCCGGTCGGGGTTGAGGCAGTGCATCACCACCCCGCGCGCCACCAATGGCTCGAGATCGGCGAGATAGTCGGCGGGGTTCATTCGCACGCCGTCGAGCCCGAGGCAGGCAAGGTCGGTGAAATCATCGCCAGCGGAAATGACCACGCCGCGCGATTCGAGAATATCTCGGTCATCCGGGGTGCCGATGAAGCCGACCGGGGCGCCGACCTCATTGAGCGCGACGATCCCCGCCTCGCCGCTGGTCGAAATGCCGTGCCAGGCGCCGCGCGGAAGCCCGATCCGCGCCAGTTGCTGCTCGACTGCTTCTGCCGTGCGCGGGGCGTTGGTGATGAGGATGATCCGCCGTCCCTCGCCGACCCAGCCGAGCAGTCGCTCGGCCGCGCCAGGGTAAAGATCCACCCCGTCATGAACCACGCCCCAGATGTCGCACAGGATGACCGAATAACGCTCGGGCAGCGCATCGAGAAAGGTCACTCGAGCCCGGCCATGGCCAGCGCATCCTCGATCGGGCTGACATCCTCGGGATTATTGAGTTCGCGCAAGCTGAAGCTCGGCGTCGCGACCTCGACCACGTCGATCGGCACCCCCGCGACGAGGAAGCGCAATTGTTCAAGCCCTTCGAGCATTTCGAGCTCGGTTGGTGGAGTCGTGACATAGGTGGCGAGCGCCACGCGGCGGTAAGCATAGACCCCAATGTGGAGGCGGACCGGAGACAGCTCACGGTCGAGCGAATTGTCGGGCAGATAGGGGATCAGTTTCTTCGAGAAATAAAGTGCGCGGCCCTCATTATCGACCACCACGCTGGTTCCCCCGACGCGGCCGGCGGCTTCCTCGGCCTGCAATCTGCGCACTTCATCGCTGCGCTGGCGCATCGCTGGGGTGGCGACCATCGAATCGGGCGAAATGTCGAGCTGACCGACCAGGGCGGTGACGAAGCCCGGCGGGGTGAGCAAGGCATCGCCCTGGAAATTGACTACCACCTCGACATCGGAATCGAGCTGGTCGAGCGCCTCGGCGCAGCGCTCGGTGCCGTTGCGGCAATGCTCGCTGGTCATCATTGCGCTGCCACCGAACCCGCGCACCGCCGCGGCGATCCGGTCATCGTCGGTGACGACATGGACGGCGGCAATTCCCGGCACGCGGGTGGCGGCTTCGTAACTGCGCTGGATGAGCGGCTTGGCGATTCCGGCCGCGCCCTTGAGGTCGACCAGAGGCTTGCCGGGATAGCGTGTCGAGGCGAAGCGCGCGGGGATCAGTATGACGGTCTTGAGCATCGAATCAGCGGCTTGCCGGCGTGTCGTGGAGGTGGACCACTCCGACCGGGCGCCCGTCCTCGGTGACGAACAAGGTGGTGATGCGATGCTCCTCGAACAGGGTCAGCGCCTCGTCGACCAGCGCGTCGGGCGCGACCGCCTTGGGATTGGCGTTCATATAGGCCGAGGCGGGATGGTCGAGCCCGCGCTCGATATTGCGGCGCAAATCGCCATCGGTGATGACCCCAACCAGCCGCCCGTCGGCGTCGGTCACCCCGACTACGCCCAGGCGCTTTTCGGTCATCACCACGATCACATCGTGCATCGACGTATCCTGGTTAACCAACGGAAGCTTGTCGCCGCCATGCATCACGCGTTTGACCGGGCGAAGGCGAAGCCCGAGCGTCCCGCCCGGATGGATCCGGCCGAAATCGGTGCGGGTGAAGCCTTTCTCGCGCATCACCGTCATCGCCAGCGCGTCACCCAGCGCCAGCGTCATGGTCGTGGAGGTGGTCGGCGCGACTGCTTCGGGACCAACCTCCGCCCAATGCGGCAGCACCAAGGACGCCGCCGCCGCCGCGCCCAGCATCGACCCGGCATTACCGGTGATGGCGATGATCGGCACGCCGATGGCGTCGAAATGATCGATCACCGGCTGCAATTCGGCGGTCTGGCCCGATTGCGAGATGAGCAAGGCGACGTCGCCGCCATCGGCAATTCCAAGATCGCCGTGGATCGCTTCGGCCAAGTGGAGGAAGGTCGCGGTGGTGCCGGTCGAGGCGAAAGTCGCGGCGATCTTGCGCCCGATGTGGCCCGACTTGCCGAGCCCGCACACGATAAATTTGCCCTTGGCGTCGAGGATCAGGCGGCACGCGGTCTCGAACTCGGTGCCGAGCGAGTCCGCCAACGCATCAAGCGCGCGGGCTTCGTCGTGGACCATCGTCCGCCCGAACTCGAGGATCGAGGCATCGGCGGCGGGCAATGTCATCAGACCGACTGCGGCGGCGCAGCCGGAACAGGCTCGACCGGCAAGGCATCCTTCGGCTCACCCGCCGAGATGACCTGTGCCGCGACGAGGTCGCCGACGACGTTCAACGTCGTTCGGCACATGTCGAGGAAGCGGTCGACGCCGAGCACCAGCGCGATAGCTTCGGGACGAATTCCGACCATCGCCAGGATCAGCGCCACGACGGGCAGCGATCCGGCTGGAACGCCCGCCGTTCCTATGCCGCCGAGAATGCACACCAGCATGACCATGACCTGCTGCCAGATGGTCAGCTCAATGCCGAAGAACTGCGCGAGGAAGATAACAGTCACGCCCTCAAACATCGCGGTGCCATTCTGATTGGCGGTCGCGCCGATGGTCAGGACGAACCGGGACACCCGCCGCGGCAGATGCAGCCGCTCGTCGGCGACTCGCAGCGCGGTCGGCAGCGTGGCGTTGGACGAGGCCGTGGAAAAGGCCATCAGGCTCGCTTCCTGGGTCTCGCGGAAGAAGGCGATCGGGCTTTTCTTGCCGAGCGTCTTGAGCAGAACAGGGAACACCACGAACATCTGGATGGCGAGGGCCAGCAGCACCACTCCGACATAAGCCGACAGGCGTATCAGCAGGTCCCAGCCGAACAAGGCCGCTAGATTGAACATGAAGCAGGCGACCGCGATCGGCGCCAGTTTGATGACGATGAGGATGAGCCGCATCGTCACGTCAAACAGGCCTTCGAATCCGCGCTGGAGCGCCCGGCTGTTGGGCGTATTGGTCAGCAACAGGCCGATCCCAAAGAACAAGGCAAAGAACATTACGGACAGGATCGCGCTGTTGGATCCCATCGCTTCGACGAGATTGTTGGGAATGATGTTGATGAACGCGTCGATCCCCGACGGCTGCTCAGCGCTCGTTTGGACGATCTCGCCGGCACGGCCGGCCGATTGTTCGAGCATTGCGGCGGCCGCGTCGCGATCGACTCCGGCACCGGGCTTGAGGAGGTTGACCACGACAAGGCTGACCGCGACCGCGATCGACGAGACGATCACGGTGTAAGCCAGAGTCTTCAGCCCGACGCGCTTAAGCGAGCGGATTTCGCCCATCTCGGAAATGCCGACCACCAGAGCGGAAAATAGCAGAGGGATGACCAGCATGAATAACAGACGCAGGAAGACCTGCCCGATCGGCCCGGTGACATAGGTCGTGACGAATTCGACCCAGGCGGCGTCTCGCTGGGTCGAATACGCGATCAGACCGGCGGCAAGTCCGATCAGGAACCCCGCCAGCATCTGCCACTGCAACGAGAAAGTCCTGCCCTCGCGCTCCGCCATCTTGATCCCCTTACATCGGTTTATCCTGGCATCGCGGGCCGAAGCGAGCCCGTCAAGCACTTGGACGAGCGCTCAGACCGGCTGATCAATCGGTTCTTTCGTTGGCTCGATCTCTTTCCAGCTTAAATTGGCTGTTCGATCGAGCGAGGTGGCTCGGAAAAATATTTCGGGCCCGCCGCAGTCATGTGGAAACAATCCTCGAGCCGGATACCGAACTTGCCGGGAATGTAGATCCCCGGCTCGTTGGAAAAGCACATGCCGATCGTCAGCGGGGTGGTCTCGCCGTGGACCAGGTTGACCGGCTCATGCCCTTCCATGCCGATGCCGTGGCCGGTGCGGTGCGACAGGCCGGGAAGCTTGTAGCCAGGGCCGTAGCCCCATTGGGTATAAGCCGCGCGAACCGCATCATCGACGCTTCCCGCCGGGGCCCCGAGCTTCGCCGCCTTCATCGCGATCTGCTGGCCGCGCGCCATCTGGTCCCAAACCTTGCGCTGCTCCGCGCTCGGGTCAGCGCCCCACACGAAGCTGCGCGAAATGTCCGACTGATAGCCGTGAAC
>JAJAZM010000103.1 GCA_026785645.1 Sphingomonas bacterium
GAATTCAGCGACGATCAATTGCTCGAGGGCGGGCTTCGGGTCGGCTACAAGACCGACCGCTTCGATATTGCCGCTTTCGGTCGCAACATCACCAACGACGAAAGCGCCGTCAGCGGGATCGACTTCAACAATCTCACCGCGATGGTCAACGAACCGCGGATCTGGGGAATTGAGCTCGGCGTAAAGTTCTAATTCGCCATCGGGCGGCGGCTGGGTTAATCAGTCGCCGCCCTCTTGTCGCCAGGACCAGCCATGACCGATCGCCGAAAGCTTTATCCGCCGATCGAGCCCTATGAGAGCGGCATGCTCGATGTTGGCGACGGCCACAGCCTCTACTGGGAACGGTGCGGGACGCCCGGCGCCAAGCCGGCGGTATTCCTCCACGGCGGCCCGGGTTCTGGCTGCAGCCCCAAGCAGCGCCAGCAATTCGACCCCGCCAGATATGACGTGCTGCTGTTCGACCAGCGCGGCTGCGGGCGGTCGACACCGTTTGCCAGCCTCGACCATAATACCACCTGGCATTTGGTGCAGGATATCGAGCGACTGCGCGAAATGGCGGGGATCGACCGGTGGATGGTGTTCGGCGGCAGCTGGGGCTCGACGCTCGGCCTAAGCTATGCCCAGACCCACCCCGAACGGGTGACCGAACTGGTGCTTCGCGGCATCTTCCTGTTCCGCCAAATCGAGGTCGACTGGCTATACAAATATGGTGCGTCCGAGCTCTATCCCGAAGGATGGCAGGATTTCGTCGGGCTGGTGCAGGAGGGCGAGCGCGGCGACGTAGTCGAAGCTTATCACCGCCGCCTGACCAGCGAAGATCCCGCGACCCGTCTCGCCGCGGCCAAGGCATGGAGCACTTGGGAAGGGCTGACGGTCACGTTGCTGCCCGATGCCGCGATGCTCGAGGAATTCACCGAGGATAATCACGCCATTGCGGTGGCGCGGATCGAGAATCACTACATGCGCAACCTCGGCTGGCTCGATGCCGATCAGTTGCTCGAAAATGCCGGCAAATTGAAGGGCATTCCCGGCGTGATCGTGCAGGGCCGCCACGATTGCTGCACCCCGCCCAGCGCGGCATGGGACTTGAAGCAGGCATGGCCCGAGGTCGAGCTTGAGATCGTTCCCGACGGCGGCCACCTGTTCACCGAGCCGGGGATCACCGACGGACTGGTGCGGGCCACTGACCGTTTCGCGAGTTAAATAAAAAATCGACGAAGCCACTGGAATAGCTGCAAAAAATCTCTATTGCTGCCGGCATGAACATGCCGTGGGGGCTCCTTCATCCTGGTCTCCAGACCGTGCTCGACACCGCGCTCGACCCGGTCGTGGTGATGGACACCGATGGTATGGTGATCGGCTGGAATGACTATGCCGAGGCCAGCTTCGGTTGGACCGGCGAGGAAGCGCGTGGGCAGAAACTGTCCGAGATGATCATCCCGCACATCCATCACGAGGCGCTTGAGAAGGGGCTCACTCATTATCTCGCGACCGGCGAGGGCCCGGTGCTCGACCGGCGAATCGAAATCAATGCGCTCCATCGCAGCGGGGCCGAGATTGCGGTCGAATTGTCGATCACCGCGAGCGAGCAATTTGGCGAGAAATTGTTCATCGGCTACATCCGCGACATTACCGAGCGCAAGGCCGAGGCCGAACGCCAGCAACGGATTCTCCAGGAATCCGAGCATCGAGTGAAGAACATGCTGACCGTGGTCCAGGCGATCGCACTTCAGACCGCGGCCAATTCGCCCGACATGGCGAGCTTCACTGACAGTTTCTCGGGACGCCTCGAAAGCCTCGCCCGGGCGCATCAATTGCTGGTCGGCCAGGTGTGGCAGGACGTCGCCATTTCGGCGCTTGTCGATCGCGTGCTCGGCGCCGAAGTCCTGGCCGGACGGGCGCGCTTTGGCGGGCCCGAGCTGTTGCTCAAGGCGGGTCAAGTGCTCGGCCTGTCGATGATCCTCCACGAACTCTATACCAACGCCATTAAATATGGCGCCTTGTGTAGCGAGGAAGGTCAGATCGAATTTGACTGGGACAGCGACGGCAGGACAATTACCTTGGTCTGGCGCGAGCTTGGAACGCCGTGCGAAGCGCCTGACGCTCATAGCAGCGGTTTCGGCCAGCGGATGATCGCGATGAGCGTCAAATCGGACCTCGACGGGACCATCGAGCGCGACTGGCGCCCCGACGGGCTGACCGCCACCTTGAGTCTCCCCGTCGCGGCCTAGAAGTCGGGCAATTTCTGCTTGGCGATGCCCCAACCCGCGAGCAGTTTCGACCCTGCGCGCTCGAGCAATTGGTCGGCATCGCGGATGGTGAACATATTGGCGCCGGTAATTCCATCCAATTCGGACCAATCGACCGGGGCGGCGACCGGGGCGCCGTCGCGGGCGCGGGCCGAATAGGGCATTACCGCGGTCGCGCCGCGCTGGTTGCGGAGCCAGTCGAGGAAGATCCGGCCCTTGCGCTGGGCCTTGCGGATATTGGCAGTGAATAATTCGGGCTCGGCCTCGGCGATGGCGCGGCTGAAGCGGTC
>JAJAZM010000104.1 GCA_026785645.1 Sphingomonas bacterium
CCGCGCCTTGCGCAAAGGCGTTGAGCAGCAGCGCCCGGTGATGCGCCGGATCCTGTCCGTCCTCGGCCTCGGTCACCCCGACGAATTCGACCGGCACCAGATGCGTCCCCTGGTGGAGTAACTGGAACACCGCATGCTGGGCATCGGTCCCGGTCCCGCCCCACGTCACCATCGCGCTCGGCCGGTCGAGCGGCTGGCCATCGGCGGTGACCGACTTGCCGTTCGATTCCATCTCGAGCTGCTGGAGGTAGGACGGCAGCAACCGCAGACGCTCGTCATAGGCAAACACCGCGCGAGTCTCGCATTTGAGGCGCTGGCTGTAGGTCAGATCGGCAAAGGCCGCGATCAGCGGCGCATTGGCGGCCGGCTCGGCAAGGCGGAAATGGCGGTCCATTTCGCCTGCACCCTCGAGCAATTCCTCAAACGCTTCCCAGCCCAGCGCAAGCGCGACCGAAAATCCGACCGAGGACCATAATGAGTATCGCCCCCCAACCCCCTCGCCGAATGGCAGGATGCGGGTCTCGTCGATCCCGAATTCGAGCGCTGCGGTCGGATTGGCGGTGACCGCGATCACCCGGCCGTACGGATCCTCGACCCCTGCCTCGGTCATCCAGGCGATAGCCGCGCGGACGTTCATCAAGGTCTCGGCGGTGGTAAAGGTCTTCGACACCGCGACGATCAGGGTCGATTCGGGATCGAGCGGATCGGTTGCATCGTCGACCGCCTGGCCGTCGATATTGGACAGGATGCTGACCCCGTAATTGCCGATGTCGCGCCCCAGCGCGTCGAGCAACAATTCGGGCCCGAGCGCCGACCCGCCGATGCCGATGTGCAGCACGCCATGCGCTTCACCGAACGCTCCGCCCTCGATCACGTCGACCAGCGACCGCATCCGCTGGTGAAGCGCCGCCGCCGCCGCGACATCGCCCGGGGCGCCCTGCCCGCGCTCGGCGACATGCGTTGCCGGCCGGCCTTCGCTGGCATTGACGATCGCGCCCGAGAACAACGCGTCGCGCTTGGCCGCGAAACCCTGCGCCTCGGCCAGCGCTTCGAATTTACCAAACAGGCCGCCGTCGAGATGCGTCTTGGACCAGTCGAAATGGATCCCGCCAACATCGAGCGACAGCCGGGACAGCCGGTCGGGCTCGGCGGCGAACAAGACATCGAGCCGCGCCAGCTCGTGGCGGTCGATCTCGGCCCATGGGCCGTCTTTCTCGGTGGGTGAGGTCATCGCTGCCTCTTAGAACGGCGCGGCGCAAAAACCATCCCCGCTTGAGCCCGCCGCCGTTTCGCTTGACCTTGAGCGAGTGGGCCGAAAGAAGGCCGCAAATGCCGGACAATTCATCCTTTTCAGAGGCTAAACCAGAAAAGACGTCGCTCCGCGCGACGATTCGCTGGCTCGCCGGGCTTGCGCTGTTCGCCTGGGTGTTGCGCAGCCTGGTGGTCGCGCCGTTCAGCATTCCGTCGGGCTCGATGCTTCCGACGATGGCGATCGGCGATTATCTGTTCGTCGCCAAATGGCCCTACGGTTTTTCGCGCTTCAGTTTCCCCGGGCGAATCCCGTCGTTTTCCGGCCGCGTTTTCGACCGTCTTCCCGAGCGCGGCGACGTGGTGATCTTTAAGCGCCCCGACGCGGTCGGCGCCGACTGGGTCAAGCGAGTCATCGGCCTGCCCGGCGACACCGTCGCGATGCGTGGCGGGGTGCTTATCCTCAATGGCCGCCCGGTGCCCAAGCAAAAAGCCGGAATCGTCCGCATCGCCATCACCCCCAACAGTCCCTGCCATCTGCCGACCGCCACTTCCTCCTGCCTCTATCCATCCTATCGCGAGACGCTCCCCAACGGCCGCTCCTATCTCACCATCGACCAGCTCGCCGGCGGGCCGGGCGACGACTTCGCTCCGGTCACCATCACTGCGGGAAAGCTGTTCTTGATGGGCGACAATCGCGACGACAGCCTCGACAGCCGCTTCAGTCTGGAGCAGGGCGGGGTCGGACTGGTGCCGACCGACCGGCTGGTCGGCCGTGCCGCCTTCGCCTTCTGGTCAACCGACGGCAGCTCCTCCTATTGGAAACCCTGGACATGGATCAGCGCCTTGCGCTTCAACCGCATCGGAACGAGCTACCAGCCATGACCGATCTTCGAAATTTCCTCACCTCCGCGCTCGGCCACCAGCCAAAGGACATGGCGCTCTACGAGCAGGCGCTGACTCACGGCAGCGCCAGCCGCACCACCTACGAACGGCTCGAGTTTCTCGGCGACCGGGTGCTTGGCCTGGTCGTTGCAGAATGGCTCTACGAGCGCTTCCCCGACGAGCCCGAGGGCCAGATGAGCCGTCGCTACAATGCCCTCGTCGCGCGCGAAACTTGCGCCGATGTCGGCCGCGAGCTTGGTGTGCCGGCGCAAATCCGGCTCGGCCGTCAAGCGCGCGAGGATCATGCCACCGAGAGCGACAATGTCATCGGCGATGTCGTCGAAAGCCTGATCGGCGCACTTTATTTCGACGGTGGTTATGCCGCCGCCAAGGCCTTCATCCGCACCGCCTGGGCGCCGTGGCTCGACAGCCAGACGGGCGCCCCGGTCCATCCCAAGTCGGCGCTCCAGGAACTTGCGGCGGCGAAGAATTGGGGCTCGCCGAAGTATGAAATCGTCAGCCGCTTCGGGCTCCATCACGCCCCGACCTTCCGAATCAAGGTCTCGATCCGCGGTGCGGGCGAAGCCGAAGCCGAAGGCCCGTCGAAGCAGGACGCCGAAACCGCCGCCGCGATCGCGCTGCTGGAGAAAATCAAATGACCCCCCCTCCCGCAAACCGGCGCTGCGGAGTCATCGCGATCCTCGGCGCGCCCAACGCCGGAAAGTCGACCCTGGTCAATGCCCTGGTCGGGCAAAAGGTGGCGATCGTCAGCCCCAAGGCGCAGACCACCCGCGCCCGGCTGATGGGCATTGCCATCGCCGACGAGACGCAGATGCTGCTGGTCGACACGCCCGGCATCTTCACCCCCAACCGCCGGCTCGACCGGGCGATGGTCAAGGCCGCGTGGGAAGGTGCCGACGATGCCGACCGCGTGGTGCTGGTGATCGACGCTGCGGCCAAGGTCGGCCCCCGCGTCGAGCAAGTGATCGAGGGCGTCGAGGCGCGCCCCGAACCCAAGATCCTCGTCCTCAACAAGGTCGATATCGCCGACAAGGGCCAATTGCTGACGATCGCCCAGCGCCTTGCCGAGCGATTGAAGCCCGAGCAGATCTTCATGATCTCCTCCACCACCGGCGACGGGGTCGCGGATTTGAAGGCGCACCTCTCCGCCGCAATGCCGGCCAGCGCATGGCACTTTCCAGACGACCAATTGACCGACGCCACCGACCGCATGGTCGCGGCCGAATTGACCCGCGAGCAGCTCTACCTCCAGCTCCACGCCGAAGTCCCCTATTCGGCCGCGGTCGAGACCGAGAAATGGGAGGATCGCAAGGATGGATCGACCGTCATCCACCAGCAAATCCTGATCGAGCGCGACAGCCAGAAGGCGATCGTCGTCGGCAAGGGCGGCGCGCGCCTCAAAGCCATCGGCCAGGCCGCCCGCGAAGCGATTTCCGAGCATCTCGGCCGCAAGGTCCACCTGTTCCTCCACGTCAAGGTCAACCCCAAATGGGACGAGGACCGCGGGCTCTACGAGGATATCGGGCTGGAGTGGTCGGAGTGATAGGGGAAGTTGAAGCCACTCTGGCCGCCGACCGAGCTAATTTCATGCGCGCAATAGGCGGCGGCGGCATTGTCATTTTGGCGCTGGTCTTCTGGTTTGGATTACTAGTCAGGAACAAGGGCCAAAAAATTTCCAGAATTTATCTTGTTGTCATTGGGGTAATGCTGGTTGGAGGATTCGCCCTTGCTAACTGGCAGGATTACTAGCCTCCCAGCAGCTCCTCTACCCACTTGGGCACTTCGATCCCTGCCAATCCATATCGCCGCTCGTCGAACAAAACGCCGCCCTGACTCGGCTCGAGGTTGATCTCGAGCGTTTTCGCGCCGCGGTACTTCGCGGTCTGGACGAACCCCGCCGCCGGATAAACCGCGCCCGAGGTGCCGATCGAAACGAACAGGTCGCACGCCATCAGCGCCGCCTCGATCGCCCCCATCTCGTACGGCATCTCGCCGAACCAGACGATGTCGGGGCGGACACTGCCCATTTCGCCACAGGCAGGACAAACATTCCCGTTCGTCCCGAGCGAAGTC
>JAJAZM010000105.1 GCA_026785645.1 Sphingomonas bacterium
CAGCGGCGCGGATATCCATGTTCAGCCTTTCATAGACTTTATCAGTTGGCGGCGGGTCTAGCCCCGCATCGCCTGGGCTAGCGTGTTCAATTTGGTGGCGATCGAGGCGTCGATCATCTGGCTTCCGAGCCGGACGACGATTCCGCCGAGAAGCGAGGGATCGACCTTGGCATCGATCGTGACGTCGCTTCCGACGCGGGCCTTTAACCTGGTCTTGAGCGCGGCGATCTGGTCGTCGCCGAGCGGATGGGCCGAGGTTACTTCGGCTTTGGTCTCGCCGCGATGCCGCGAGGCGAGCTGGCGGACGATGCGGATCACCGACTTCAGCTCCGACAGGCGGCCATTATCGGCCAGCACGCCAAGGAAGCGGCCGGTAATCGGGTCGAGCCCGAGGCTTGGAACCAGGGCACGAATCGTCTTGCCGGCGTCGGCGCGGCCGATCAGCGGGCTGGTGACGAGGGCGCGAAAATCGGCCGATTGGCTCGTCGCCGCCTCAATCGAATCGAGGCTGCGGCTGACCGCGTCAATCTGTTGTTCGTCACGGGCGAGACCGAACAAAGCGGTTGCATAACGCCCCGCCAAGCTGGCCTGAATGCCGCCGGAATTCTCCACGCGCTTTAAGCTCCAGACAGAAGAATTTGGCCCCATCAATGCTGACGGGGGCCCATGTATCAAACGGGGCGCGGCGGCGAAAGCCACGCGCCCCCCATGGGTTGGCGCGCCCCTAGCAAGAGGTGCTTCGCGATGCAAGGCGGTGCTGGGGGTTTTGGACGCAAGCGGCGGGAAGCGGCGGCGGAAACAATTGGTAAGACGGGGCATGACCTACACCATGTCCGGACTCGACCCGTCACCATATGCCCGCTGCCCGGATTGTCGGACTCCGAACTCGTCGCGCATGGCGCGATGCGGATGCTGGCCGATGCGGCGGTCGATCATCTCGACGGCCACAACGCCACCCGAGCCTGCTTTGCGGCGCGGGTCGAGCGAGGCTAGACGTCCCTGGTCATTCGCACCAGTGGAACGGTCACCCCGTCGAAAGGCGCTGAATTGAGCCGTTCGATCGCGCGATAGCCGCGGGCGGAGTAAAGCGGCTCGCCGGCCAAGGTCGCCATTAGTTCGAGCCGGGTGAAGCCCTCGCCAACCGCTGCCGCCTCACAATTGTCGAGGATCATCCGCCCGACCCCCTGCCGAGCAAAATCGGGGTGGGTGTACATGGCGCGGATGCGGGCCGGTTCGAGTGCCGGGTCGAGCAGGCGAGCGTCGCGCAACGCTATGCTGTGGTCGCCGCCATACAGCGTTGCCCGCCGGCTCCAACCGCCACTACCTGCCAGTCGATCGCCCTGCTCGACCAGATAATAAGTGCGGTCGGCGATGAGTTGCTCGTCGAGGCCCATCACCGCATGGCTAGCCGCGATTTGGGCGGGGGTGAGGAAGTCCCGCTGCATCCGATTGATCGACGTCTCCATCAAGGTCGTGAGCGCCGCACGATCGGATTGCGTAGCGAGGCGGATCGAGAAGGTCATAATGCGCGCGAGTAGAATAAGGTGAAGGGCGTGTCGGGGTATCCGCCGAACGGTGCGCAGGGCTGGAAGCCTTCGCGATCATAGAGGCGGATGGCGGCGGCGAAATCACTGGTCGATCCGGTTTCCAGGCTGAGGCGGGTCATTCCGATTCCCCGCGCAGTGGCGACAAGATGGGCGAGGAGCGCGCCGCCGACGCCCTGGCCGAGCGCTGAAGCGGCAGTACGCATCGACTTGATTTCGCCATGCCCCGGCTCAAGCAGCTTGAGCGCGCCGACGCCGAGCAGGATGCCATCTTGGCGCAAGGAGAAGAAGCGGATTTCGGGACCGAGCAGCCCGTCGATCGGAAGCACATGGCAGGCCGACGGCGGCGACGCGGCGCGCATCGCTGCAAAATGTTCGGCGAGCAAAGCGCGGATGTCGTCGCGGTCTTGCTCGGCTTCGTGGACGGTCCAACTTTGATCGCAAGTCATGAGAAGCGGTGGCTAGTGGGCAAGGCTATGGTATGTCCATGTTGATGCGAAATATTGACCCCGAAGCCGCCTGGGCCGCGTTCGATCGGCGCGATCGGGCGTGGGACGGGCGGGTGATCGGGGCGGTGACCACCACCGGGATTTACTGCAAGCCGAGTTGCCCGGCGCGGCGGCCCAAGCGCGAGCATGTCAAATTTTATCCTGATTCGGAAGGGGCGCGGGGTGCGGGGTTCCGCGCGTGTCTGCGATGTCGGCCCGATGCGGTGGGGCGCGACCGCGAGGCGGTGGCCAATGCGGTCGCGCTGATCGAAGCGGCCGAGGAGCCGGTGCGGCTCGACGTGCTGGCGGCGGCGGTGGGCTATACGCCGCACCATTTCCAGCGGTTATTTACCCGCGACATGGGGGTGTCACCGGCGGCCTATGCCCGGGCGCTTCGGGCGCGGCGGGCGGAGGAGCATTTGATGGAGGATAAATCGGTGACCGAGGCGATCTACGACGCCGGCTATGCGGCGCCGAGCCGCTTTTATGCCGACGCGAAGGAGCGCCTGGGGATGACCCCGTCGGCGTGGCGCGACGGCGGGCGGGGCGAGACGATCCGCTACGCGGTGACCGACAGCAAGCTCGGGCCGTTGCTGGTCGCGGCGACGGGCAAGGGGATTTGCCGGCTGACTTTCGGCGAGGATGAGCGCGCGCTTCGGCGGCGCTTCCCCAATGCCGACATCCGCAAGGATGACGGGACGATCGCCGAATGGGTCGAGGGCGCATTGCTGGCGATCGACCGGCCCGAGGCCGCGCCCGAGCTTCCGATCGACGTGCGCGGCACGGCGTTCCAGGAGAAGGTTTGGCAGGCACTGAGGAAGATCCCGCTCGGCGAGACTCGCAGCTATGCCGATATTGCCGCCGCTGTCGGCCAGCCCGGCGCGGTGCGCGCGGTGGGGACGGCCAATGGATCGAACCCGGTGTCGGTGCTGGTGCCGTGCCACCGGGTGATACGGTCGGACGGGACGCTTGGCGGTTACGGCGGCGGTTTGCCTAACAAGGTAAAATTGCTGGCGGCCGAAGGGGTCAGCCTCGGCCAGCCAGCGCTCGATCGTAGTTAAGATTCGCATCCTTATTCGGAAGGAATTGCTTTTCCGCCACGGTCATCGCGGCGGGCCCCTGATTGGCATCGAGTCCCAAAAAGAGTCCTGTACGCACGATCAACCTCCCCAGAAGTCCGCTGTTTCATTAGACGGTAAACTAAGCCGGCAAGTCGTTGCGATCCATTATTATTTTTTGGGTTGTAATGGTGGCGTCATTGCTTGTGGCTCGGCGGCGGCAGCGCTTGCTTGGCCGCGATCAATCAGCCCGACCAGCCGTCGCGCTTCGTCCGACAGCGCGCCGCCATGCGGATTATACGCCAGCGGGATGAGTGCCTTGCGCGCCTCGGCCGGCTTTCCGTCGAACAGATATTGCCGCGCATTGCCAAGCCGAAGCGCCGAATCCTGCGGCGCAAGGGCGGCGGCATAATGGAGCGCGGCAATGGCGTTGGCGGTCGGCCGGATCTTCTCCCCCCGATAGGATTGGTAGAACAGGATGAGCGGCTCGGGATCTTCGGCGTCGATCTTGTTGGCGCGCATGAACCAGCTGCGCGCATCGGCGAAGCTGGCCCCCGGTTGCCTGGCACCGGATGGCGAAGCTGCGGCCCGCATGAGGACCGCCCGGCCTTTGAGGATCAAGGCATCGACGTGCTTGGGGTCGGCCGCGATGGCGCGATCCGCGGCGGCCTCGGCAGCGGCGGCATCGCCAGCGGCGAGTTCGGCTTCGGCGAGCGCCGCCTGGACCATCGGATCGGACGGAAAGGTGGCGGAAGCCGCGCGGATTCTGGCTGCCAGCCCGGCATGATTGGAAGTGTCGGTTCCGGACTTGAGGCGCATCACCAACGGCATTATCGCGGTCATCCCGCGCGAAATCGGCTCGACCGTCACCGCACCAATTGGCAATTGCGAAGCGGGGATCGACAAATAGGGGAATTTGTCCGCCCTCAGATATTTCTCGGTTTCGCGTTCGAGTGCGGTCAGGTCACCAAAGGCTGCCTTGGCCGCGTCGAGCGGTGGACGACCGGCCGCCATGCCGGCGAGATAGGCCTCGATCTGGCCCCGCCGGCCGGGCGCGAACGTGAGGTAATGGGCGAGCAGCCAGCCGCGCGCGTACAGCGCGCCGCGCTCTGGCCCGCTGCGCGTCGGCTCGGCCCCGAGCATCGAGCTGAACGGTAGCGGGTTGTCGACCCGGTAGAGCGCGCCCGCGCGATGCACCGGCGCTCCGCCCAGCCCGACCGAACCGTCGTCCTTTACGTCCGCCGTGCCCATGAATTCGGCGAACCCCTCGACCAGCCACGGCGGGTAAGGCGTATCGATCTCCTGGAACATCAAATGATGGGCATATTCATGGAAGAAGATCGTGTCGGCGGTTTCGATCGAGCCGCCCGGCAGGGCGCGCGGAACCACGGCGGTCGACCCGGTGGCGCGGGCCCGGTAGAAACCGTTGACCCGGTTGTTGATCCCGGGATGCAATTTCTGCACCTCCATTGGCCCCGATACGACGAACAACGTCAGCCGGTTGCCGTCGCCGACGGGCGGGTCCTTCATCGCGCGGGTGACCTGCACCGCCTTGTCGAACCGCTCGAGCTTTTCGGCGAAGGCCTTGAGCTTGGCCGGGGCTTCGTCGGCGTAAATGATGAAATGCGGCGACGAGGCGCGCTGCCATTCGGCCGTTGCGGGGGTGGCAGTCAGTGCGGTCAAGGCGACAGCGCTCAAGACGACGGCGGTCAAGGCGACAGCGCAAGGCGGAACAATACGCAACACAAGGGTCACTCCACTGGAGATTCGGCAGCGATGTTTAGAGGATGATATCGCCGCCTTCGTCAACCGCGGGCTTGTCACGCCGCGCGCACTTTGCGAGCGTGGGCGCTAATGAGGGGAAGACGATGACGGCCGAAACGAATAATGCGGCGACGCGGCCCTTGTGGCGGCGGATCGTCGACTTCCCGCTGGTGGCGATGATCATCGCGCTTGCGACCCTGGCAGTGACGATCTGGCTTGGCAGCGAAATTTTCCGAAGCTTGCCCAAGATGGGGATCCCTGTGGCAACGCGCCAAATGATTGCCGGGCTGACGGTCGTCGGTCTGGCGATCGCAGTCTATAAATCGGCAATCTGCAAGCTTGGCGAGGTTCCGCGCGACGATTTGCGGCGCAAGCATGCGGTGCGCGATCTGGCGCTCGGGCTTGGCGGCGGAACCTTGCTGTTTTCGCTGGTGGTGCTCGTCGCGGCTCTGGTCGGGGTGTATGACATTGTCGGCGTTGGAAGCGCACGCAGCATCCTCTACGCGCTGGTCATGCTTGGCATCATCCCCGGGGTGATGGAGGAATTGCTGTTTCGCGGGATATTGTTCCGTCACCTCGAGGATTTTGGCGGGACGTGGTTCGCGCTGGCGCTGACCTCGGCGCTGTTCGGGGTGGCGCATATCTTCAACCCCAATGCGACCGTATTCTCGTCATTCGCGATTGCGATCGAGGCCGGGGTACTGCTCGGCGGGGCATATATGCTGACTCGCAGCCTGTGGGCGCCGATCGGGCTCCACGCGGCGTGGAATTTTACGCAGGGGCAGGTGTTCGACGTGCCGGTATCGGGGATCGACGGCACCGGGCTGGTCGAGGCAAAACTATCCGGGCCGGAATTAATGTCGGGCGGCACCTTCGGGCTGGAAGCGTCTGTCATCGCGCTGGTGATCGCGACCGGGGCGGGGATCTGGCTGGTACTTCGCGCGGTGCGCGCCGGGCATGTGATGCGGCCGTGGTGGGTCAGGCGGCGACTGGCACGGGCAGGATCACAGGAAGCTATACGGGTCGACGTCGACCGCGACGCGAACCTTGGACCCCCAGTCTAGCGCGCCGAGCCAGTCGCGGATGACATCCTGGACGTCGAGCTTGCGCTCAGCGTGGACTAATAGTCGCTGGCGGTGGCGGCCGCGGAGCATCGCGAGCGGGGCGGGCGCGGGGCCGAACACCGCCATCCCCTCGATATCGGGCGCTGCCCGGCCGATGCGGCGGGCAACGGCTTCGGCTTCCTCCTTATCCTCGGACGAAATGACTATTGCCGCAAGGCGCCCGAACGGAGGCATCGCCGCCTCGCGCCGTGCTGCGGTTTCGGCGGCGTAAAAGCCGGGGCCATCGCCCGCGACCAAGGCGGCGATGACCGGGGCGTCGGGGTCGTGGGTCTGGACCAGCACCCGCCCCGGCTTGTCGCCGCGGCCGGCGCGGCCGGCGACCTGCTGGATCTGCTGGAAGCTGCGCTCGGCAGCGCGCAGGTCGCCACCCTGGAGGCCGAGGTCGGCATCGACCACGCCGACAAGGGTCAAATTTGGGAAATGATAGCCCTTGGTGACGAGCTGGGTGCCGACGACGATGTCGATCTCCTGGTTCTCCATGGCGCGAACAAACTCGGCGGCGCGGGCCGGGGACCAGATGGTGTCGCTGGTGACGATTGCGGTGCGCGCGTCGGGGAATAAGGCCGCGACCTCGTCGGCGATGCGCTCGACCCCTGGGCCGCAGGCGACCAAGCTATCCTCGTCGCCGCACTCGGGGCACAGCCGCGGCGGGGGCATGACATGGCCGCAATGGTGGCAGGCAAGGCGGTGCATCAGCCGGTGCTCGACCATCCACGCCGTGCAATTGGGGCATTGAAAGCGGTGGCCGCAGGTGCGGCACAGGGTCAGCGGGGCGAAGCCGCGGCGGTTGAGAAAGAGCAGCGACTGCTCACCCGCGACGAGGTTAGCCGCAAGCTCGGCGACGAGGGTCGGGGCGAGCCAGCGGCCGCGCGGGGGCGGGTCCTGCGTGAGGTTGATGGCACGTATCGCGGGAAGGGTTGCGCCGGCGTGGCGCGCGGTCAGCAGCAGCTCGCGGTAGCGACCGATCTCGACCATATGGCGGGTCTCGATCGCCGGGGTGGCCGAGGCGAGGATCACCGGCACTTCCTCGAAATGACCGCGCATCACCGCCACGTCGCGGGCATGATATTGGACGCCTTCCTCCTGCTTGAAGCTCGGCTCATGCGCCTCGTCGACCACGATCAGGCCGAGTTTCGCGTAGGGCAGGAACAAGGCCGAGCGGGCGCCGACCACGACGCTGGCCTCGCCCGAGGCAATGGCGCGCCAGGCCCGGCGGCGCTGGGACGAGCGCAGGTCGCTGTGCCACGCCACCGGCTCGCAGCCGAAGCGCGCGTCGAAGCGGGTCAAGAACGGCTCGGTCAGCGCGATTTCGGGGAGCAGGACAAGGACTTGGCGCTGCTGGCGCAGGGCCTCGGCAATGGCTTCGAAATAGACTTCGGTCTTGCCCGATCCGGTGACCCCGTCGAGCAGGACGGGATCGAAACCGTGACCGATTGCGGCGGTGAGCGAGGCGGCGGCGGCAAGTTGTTCGTCACTCATGGCGGGCGGGGCGAAATCGGGATCGGGGAGAGGGAAGGGCAGCTCGCCCTCGACCTCGACTCGTTCGAGCGCGCCGGCATGCACCAGCCCGCGCATCACTGCATCGCTGACCTTGGCATGGGCGGCGAGCTCGCGGACGGTGCCCTGTCGACCCTTGATCGCGGTCAGGGCCTGCTCGCGCTGGGGGGTGAGTCGGGCGGGGATTTCGCCGGTGGCCCGATATTCGATCATCTTCTTCGGGCCGGCCAGCGCCGAGGAAGAGGGAAGGATCATGCGCAGCACGGCGGCGAGCGGCGAGAGATAATAATCCGCGGTCCATTCGGCGAGCCGGCGCAGCTGGGGACGGATCGGCGGGACGTCGACCAGCGCAGCGAGCGGGCGAAGGCGGTTGTCACCGACGTCCTCGGCCTTGAGCCGGTCGGCTTCCCACGCCACGCCGACCAGCTGGCGCGGGCCGAGCGGGGCGATGACGACGCTTCCCGGCTCGACCTGCATCCCGTCTGGCACGCGATAATCGAGCGGGCCGAGCGCGGCGTTGAGGGTAACGACGCGGACTCTAGGCAGCGCCACGAGGGCCTACTTCCCGCGCTTCTTCCTGTGGCTGTCGAGGTCGAGCACCGGATTTTCATCGGCTTCCTCGGGCAGCAGGCCAAGCCGGCGGGCGACTTCCTGATAGGCTTCGGCCTCGCCGCCGAGATCCTGGCGGAAGCGGTCCTTGTCGAGCTTCTCGCTGGTCTTCATGTCCCACAGGCGGCAGCCGTCGGGGCTGATCTCGTCGGCCAGGATGATCCGCGCATAATCGCCGTCCCACACGCGGCCGAATTCCAATTTGAAGTCGACCAGCCGGATCCCGATCGCGGCGAACATGCCGCACATGAAGTCGTTCACGCGGATCGCCATGTCGGCGATGTCGTTCATCTCTTCCTGGCTGGCCCAGCCGAAGCAGGCGATATGCTCGTCGGCAATCATCGGATCGTTGAGCGCATCGTCCTTGTAATAATATTCGATGATGGTGCGCGGCAGCTGGGTGCCTTCCTCGATCCCCAAGCGCTTCGACAGCGAGCCGGCGGCGACATTGCGGACCACCACCTCGATCGGCACGATCTCGACCTGGCGGACGAGTTGTTCGCGCATGTTGATCCGGCGGATGAAGTGGGTCGGCACCCCGATCGTCGCCAGCGCGACGAAGATATGCTCGGAAATCCGGTTGTTGAGCACGCCCTTGCCGTTGATCGTGCCGCGCTTCTGCGCGTTGAAGGCGGTCGCATCGTCCTTGAAATACTGGATGATCGTTCCCGGCTCTGGACCCTCATAGAGGATCTTGGCCTTGCCTTCGTAAATCTGGCGGCGACGCGACATAAAGGGTGATTGCTCCGGATGCAGGGACAGGGTGGCGGCTATAGGCCAGCCGCCACCCCCACGCAATTCGCTCATCGGTCCTTTCAAGCTTCTGACCGTGGCGGAGAACCGCCTCGGCCAGTCCCGGCGCGTGTCGAGCAGATCGTCGTGCAGCTTGCGGCCCCATTGCAGGTGACCGGTCGAGATGAAGCTGGTGCCGAAGCCGGTCGAGGCGCGGAAGCTGGGGTGGGGAAGCTGGACGCCATCGGTGCAAGGCCGAAGGATCGAGGTGGCGGGCGGACGCGGTGAGGGGGCGGGGGTGACGGAGGGGAACGGGGGGGGGCGCG
>JAJAZM010000106.1 GCA_026785645.1 Sphingomonas bacterium
CCGTTCGTCGAGCTCGGGGTGGCGACGCCATTCTCGTTCCTGCGCGGGGCGTCGGACGCGATCGAGCTGGTGTTGACCGGGCTCGAGCAGGGGATGGATTCGATCGGGATCGCCGACCGCAATACGTTGGCCGGGGTAGTGCGCCTGCACAGCGCGGCCAAGGGCGCGGGGATGCGGCCATTGACCGGATGCCGGCTCGATCTGGTTGACGATCTATCCCACCAACAAGGTCCCTCGACTGCGCTCGGGACGAACGGAATTATTGTGCACAACCCAACCCCGTTCGTGTCGAGCGAAGTCGAGACATGCAGCATCAGCCTGCTCGCCTACCCGATCGACCGCGAGGGCTATGGGCGGCTGTCGCGGATGCTCTCGCTCGGCAAGATGCGCAGCGCCAAGGGCGAATGCGACCTCAAGCTGTCCGAGGTCGCGCTGCACAATGAGGGAATTGCCTTCATCGCCATGCCCGAGGAGGATCTCGACGCGTTCGAGGCGGCGTTGCCGGCCTTGGCTTCCGCCTTGCCGGGGATGCGGCATGTCGCGGCGGCGCATCTCTATCGCGGCGACGATCTGGCGCGGATCGAGCGGCTCGACCGGATGGCCAAGCGCCACGGGTGCACCATCCTCGCCACCAACGACGTGCTCTACCATGCCCCCGACCGCCGCCCGCTGCAGGACGTGATGAGCTGCATCCGCGAGAAAGTGACGCTGGCGACCGCCGGCTATCTGCTCAATCCCAATGCCGAGCGACACCTGAAATCGCCGGCCGAGATGATCCGGCTGTTCGAGCGCTGGCCGCACGCCATTGCCGCAACCCGCGCCTTTGCCGATCGGATCGACTTCAGCCTCGACGAATTGAAATATGAATATCCGCAGGAAACCTGCCCCGAGGGGCGGACGCCGCAGGGTCATCTCGAGCATCTCACCTGGATCGGGGCGTCGCGGCGGTGGGGCGACGGGGTGCCGGCAGCGATCACCAAGCAGCTCAAGCACGAGCTCCGGCTGATCGCCAAACTCGATTTCGCGCGATACTTTTTGACGGTCAACGACATCGTCGCGTTCGCGCGCGGTCTCGACCCGCCGATCCTGTGCCAGGGGCGCGGCAGCGCGGCCAATAGCGCAGTCTGTTACTGCCTGGGGATCACCGCGGTCGACCCGTCGACCAACAGCCTGTTGTTCGAGCGGTTCATCAGCGAGGAGCGCAAGGAGCCGCCCGATATCGACGTCGATTTCGAGCATGAGCGGCGCGAGGAAGTGATCCAGCACATTTACCAGAAATATGGCCGGACACGCGCCGGGATTGCGGCGACGGTGATTCATTATCGCCCGAGATCGGCGATCCGCGAGGTGGGCAAGGTGATGGGGCTGAGCGAAGACGTCACCGCCGCCATCGCATCGACCCACTGGGGAAGCATGGAGGCCGAGATCGAGGAAGCGCGGGTCGGCGAGGCGGGGCTCGACTTCGCCGATCCGCACCTTCGGCGGACGATCATGCTCGCCAAGCAGTTGATCGGCATGCCCAGGCATTTGTCGCAGCATGTCGGCGGGTTCATTCTGACCGAGCGCCTGCTGACCGAGACGGTGCCGGTCGGCAATGGCGCAATGCCCGATCGGACGTTCATCGAATGGGACAAGGACGACATTGAGGAACTCGGGATCCTCAAGATCGACGTGCTCGCGCTCGGCATGCTGACCTGCATCCGAAAAGCGTTCGACCTGATCGAGGCGCATCACGGCGAGCGGTTTGAGCTGGCGACGGTGCCGCGCGAGGTGCCGGGGGTTTATGACATGCTGTGCAAGGGCGATTCGCTCGGCGTGTTCCAGGTCGAGAGCCGGGCGCAGATGAACATGCTGCCGCGATTGAAACCGCGCTGCTTCTACGACCTGGTGATCGAGGTGGCGATCGTCCGGCCGGGACCGATCCAGGGCGACATGGTCCACCCGTTTTTGAAGCGGCGGCAGGGCAAGGAAATCGTCATCTTCCCCTGCCCCTCGCCCGACCATGGCCCGGCCGACGAGCTCGAGCGGATATTGGCGCGGACATTGGGCGTGCCGGTGTTCCAGGAGCAGGCGATGAAGATCGCGCTCGACGCGGCAAAGTTCAGTCCGGCCGAGGCTAACCAGTTGCGCAAAGCGATGGCGACCTTTCGATCGCGCGGGACGATCGACCTGCTGCAGGACAAAATGGTCGGGCGGATGGTGGAACGCGGCTATGACCCCGAGTTCGCGCAACGCTGTTTCCACCAGATCCGCGGGTTCGGCGAATATGGTTTTCCGGAGAGCCATGCGGCGAGCTTCGCGCATCTCGTCTACGTGTCGAGTTGGATCAAGTGGCGCTATCCGGCGGCGTTCGCCTGCGCGTTGCTCAATTCGCAACCGATGGGGTTTTACGCGCCGGCGCAGATCGTCCGCGATGCTCGCGAGCATGGGGTCGGGGTCAAGGCGGTCGATGTCAATCATAGCGAGTGGGATTCGGTGCTGGAAGGAGGCGCGCTCCGCCTCGGCCTGCGCCAAATCGACGGGTTGCGACTCGATGCGGCCACGCGGATCGTCGCGGCGCGGGGCGATACGCCTTACGCCTCCGTCGAGGACGTCCGCATCCGATCGGGCGCCAATGTCGCGGCGGTCGAGCGGATGGCGGAGGCCGATGCGTTTCGATCGATCAAGCTCGACCGGCGCGGGGCGTTGTGGGACGCGCGGGCATTGAAGGGCGCGCCCGATCTGCCATTGTTCGCCGCAGCGGACGCGCGCGACGAGGGGTGGGAGACCGAGGTGGTGCGGCTGCCCGCAATGCCGCTCAGCGAACATGTCGTCAGCGATTACCAGACGGTGCGGCTATCGCTGAAGGCGCATCCGGTGAGCTTCCTGCGCGGCCATTATGCAAGCCGGGGCTTTGTCACTGCGGGCGAGCTTCGCCAGCTTCGCTACGGGCGGCGCGTGTCGCTCGCGGGCCTCGTGCTGATCCGCCAGCGGCCGGGCAGCGCCAAGGGGGTGTGCTTCATCACGCTGGAGGATGAGACCGGGATCGCCAACCTGGTCGTCTGGCCCGACAAGTTTGCGGCGCAGCGCAGCATCGTCATGGGGGCGCGGCTGATGGTCGTCCACGGGCTGGTCCAGCATGA
>JAJAZM010000107.1 GCA_026785645.1 Sphingomonas bacterium
CTCCACATCCTCGCCGCGCTCAAGAATCAGTTCGTCACCGGCGGGCCGGTCGCGGGGCGGATGCCGCCGTTCCGCGCCACCGACAAAGGCTAGGCGCGCTTCGGCAGCAGGATCAGCATCGCGCCCGCCACTGCGGCGATAACCGCACCGGCGGTGAACACCGACGCCGGCCCGCTGCGGTCCCACATCAGGCCTGCGCCCAAGCTGGCGAGCAATGCCGCAATCCCGCTGGCGAAAAAGAAAGCGCCGAAGCTGGTCGCGCGGCGCTCAGGGGCCGCGGCATCGGCGATCATCCGGCTGAAAATTCCCTGGGTCAGCGCCATGTGCGCGCCCCACAATATCACCCCGACCCCGACCATCCACAGGCTCGTGGCTTGCGCCAGCCACAGGTCGGCCGCGACCAGCACCGCAATCCCGGCGATCAGGATGGTTCGCGGGCTGATCCGGTCGCTCCACTGCCCGGCGGGAAAGGCGAGCAGCAGGTATGACAGGCTGAACAACGACAGCACCAACGGCGACAGGCTGGCCGACAGCCCGACATCCATCGCCTTCAGAATGAGGAAGCTTTCCGAAAAGCGCGCCAGTCCGAACAGGAAGCCGACCCCGATCAGCCGCCGCACCTCGGGCTCGAGATCGCGAAACCCGCCCCATTTCAGCTTGGTCGCGATGGCCGTTCCGCCGCCGGTCTCGCGCAGCATGACCCACGCGAACAGGAAGGACAGCATCGCCGGGATGACCGCGATCCAGAACACCAGCCGGATATCGCCCGCCAGCGCGATCATCAGCCCGACCGCGACCAGTGGCGCAAGGAACGCTCCGACCGTGTCGAGCGACTGGCGCAGGCCGAACGCCGCACCGCGGATTTCGGGCGGGGTCTCGTCGGCGATCATCGCATCGCGCGGCGCCCCGCGAATTCCCTTGCCGATGCGGTCGATAAAGCGTGCGCCAAGTACCGGGATCGCGCCCGTAGCCAGCGGGAATAACGGCTTGGACAAGGCCGCCATGCCATAGCCGAGCAACACCCACGGCTTGCGCTTCTGCTGGTGGTCGCTGAGCTTGCCCGACACCAGTTTCGCCATGTTGGCGGTCGCCTCGGAGATTCCGTCCAACGCCCCCATCGCCGCCACCGGCAAGCCCAGGGTGATGGTCAGGAAGGCCGGCAGCAGCGCATGATATATTTCGCTCGATAGGTCCATCAGCAGGCTGACGATGCCGAGCACCCAGACGGTTCGGGGGAGGGGCGGGCGCTTGCTCATGCGACGATTGCGTAGCGACAAATTTGCTAATTGCGAAATCTTTGTTAGCATCGACATCATGTGGAACAGCGCATCACCCGGAGCCTTGGCGGCGCGCTTTGCGCGACTGGTCGAACGATTGGGCGGCGATACCGCTGCGGCCAAGGCGATGGGCCAGCAGCGCGAGTTGCTTGAAGCCGTCGCCGCGCAGGAACCGGCCACGCTGGGTCAGGTTGCCGCCAAGGTCAAACGCGGCGCCCCCGCGATCAGCCGCGCGATCGAAACCCTGGTCCGCGCAGGGCTTGTCGAGCGGCAGGCCGATCCCGTTAACCGTCGCCGCCTCGCGCTTCGACTGACCGATGAGGGCCGCGCGGCTCTGGCCCGTCCGCCCGCCGCCGACAAGAGCCTCGAAGGCCGCCTCGGCCGCCTTGCCACCAGCGAGCTGCGCGCTCTCGAACGCGGTCTCGAAATCCTCGAGCGCCTGACGGGATGATCCGCAAGCCCTTCAAGGCGGCCGCTGCCAGGTAAACCCCCGAAAAATCGAAGGTCGGTTTTCCGACTAGGATTGCTACACATCAAAGTTGTAAACGCTCAGAACAGAAAAATGTGAGCGTTCACAAACTGGCTTCTTCCACGCGGTGCGTTACGCTAGGAGTGCGCCATGCAGCGGGGGAACAGCTTGAAGCCGGTGGCAGTGACGATCGAGCATGTCGCTGAGGCGGCTGGCGTGTCGCGCCAGACGGTGTCGCGCGTCATCAACAACCACCCCAACGTCAAGGATCTGGTCCGCGATCGGGTGCGCGCAGCGATCGACCTTTTGGGCTATGTTCCGAACCTCAGTGCGCGGCGCATGGCGGGCGCTCGATCCTATCTCATCCTGGCCGTCAACGATCGCCAGCGGACGCTTGAAAACTGGCAGGCCGGGCGCGGCAATGACTGGGTCGACCAGATGTTGTTCGGCGGGATGACCGAATGCGAACGCAACGGATATCATCTGGTGTTCGAGCTGATCGATACTGACCCGAAGAAAGCGGAAAACGACCTCGCCGCGATCATCTCGGCACTTCGACCGGACGGAGTCATCCTGACACCGCCGCATTGCGACAATGCCGGGCTCGCCGACCTCCTCAAGGATCGCGCCATCGCTTGCGCGCGGGTCGGTCACCGCAGCGGGGACAATTGCGTCGATGTCTATATGAACGAGGAAGACGCTGCCCAGCGGGCGACCGAGCATCTCATCGGCCTCGGCCATCGCGCGATTGCCTTCATCGCCGGTTCTCCGCGCTACGGCAATTCCGCGCGACGGGTGGTCGGTTTTCATCGAGCAATCGCCGCGGCCGGGCTGCCCGCATCCGCCGGCCAGGTCGGAACGGGCGATTTTCATTTCGATTCAGCGGCCGCGACGATTGACCGGATGATGGGGACGGCGGACCGCCCGACCGCAATCATCGCCGACAATGACGAAATGGCCTTCGCCGCTTTGCACGTCGCCGCCAAGCGCGACTTGCGCGTTCCCGACGATCTGTCGATCATCAGTTTCGAAGACACCCCGGGCGTCCGCTTCAGCGTGCCGCCGCTAACCGCCATCCGCCAGCCGACCGCGCTGATGATTGCCAAGGCGTGCGAGCGGCTGATCGCGATTTCCGCCGGGGGCGAAACCGGGGGTTCATTCGAATTACCCTATTCGCTGATCGAGCGCGCAAGCACCGCGCACCCGGCGAGGTGACCGGCGCAACTGCCTTGCTGCCGTTGTTGCTGGGCTGGTCGTTCGGACGGGTGGCCGATCGCGACCCTGCCATGGCGGTCATTGCCGCGCAGGCCAGCACTGGCGTACGGGCCGATTATATCGGCTTGTGGTGAGCCCGCCTGCTGATCCAGCTCGGCGCAGCATTCGTCATCAGCTATTTCTTTCTCTACCTCGTCGGACGCGGACATTCGGACGACGCGCTTGGTTTCATGAACCTCACGAATGCCCTTCCGTGGATCCTCGTCCCGGCGCTGACCTTGCTTTCGATTCGGGGACAAGCGGTTCCTGACTGGTCGATCTCGTTTGCGATTGCCGGCCTGCTTGGACTCGTGGTGACGGGAATATTAAGCCGGATCAGAACGATGCATTAGTCGATTGCGCTCGCAGCAGGGATCGCGCCGGCGGCGCCCCACGTTGATCACACACTGATCGCCCGCGCCCTGCTGCGTTGCAGCAACGGCCGCTTTGCTGTAGGGGCGCGACAACTCCATTCCGGGATACACAGATGAACCTTCGAAACGTGGCGATTATCGCCCACGTCGATCATGGCAAGACCACGCTCGTCGACCAGCTTTTCCGCCAATCGGGCACCTTCCGCGACAATCAGCGCGTCGAAGAGCGCGCGATGGATTCGAACGACCTCGAAAAAGAGCGTGGAATCACGATTCTCGCGAAATGCACCTCGGTCGAATGGGCCGATGCCGACGGCAATGTCACTCACATCAACATCGTCGATACCCCCGGCCACGCCGATTTCGGCGGCGAGGTCGAGCGCATCCTGTCGATGGTCGATGGCGTGATCCTGCTGGTCGACGCCGCCGAAGGCCCGATGCCGCAGACCAAGTTCGTTACCGGAAAAGCGCTCGCGCTGGGTTTGAAGCCGATCGTCGTGGTCAACAAGATCGACCGTCCGGATGCACGCGCGCTCGAAGTGCTCGACGAAGTGTTCGACCTGTTCGTCTTGCTCGAAGCCAATGACGAGCAGCTCGACTTCCCGGTGCTCTACGCAAGCGGCCGCAACGGCTATGCCGGCCTGACCGACGATGTTCGCGACGGCACGCTCAACCCGTTGTTCGAGACCATCGTGGCCCATGTCCCGCATCCCTCGGCCGACCCCGACGGGCCGTTCAAATTCCTTGTCACCTTGCTTGATCGCGACAATTTCCTCGGTCGAATCCTGACCGGGCTGGTGTTCTCCGGCTCGATCAAGACCAACGCGCCGATCCATGCGCTCGACCCCGACGGCAAGATCGTCGAGACGGGCCGCGCGTCGAAGATCATGGCGTTCCGCGGTCTCGAGCGCGTTCCGGTCGAGCAGGCCGGGGCGGGCGACATCATCTCGATCGCCGGCCTCACTACCGCGACCGTTGCCGACACCATCGCCGACCCGTCGGTGAGCGAGCCGCTCCACGCCCAGCCGATCGATCCGCCGACGCTGTCGATGCGGTTCGCCGTCAACGATTCGCCGATGGCCGGCCGCGAAGGCAAGAAGGTCACCAGCCGAATGATCCGCGACCGCTTGTTCCGCGAAGCCGAATCGAATGTCGCGATCAAGGTCACCGAGAGCGCCGACAAGGACAGCTTTGAAGTCGCCGGTCGCGGCGAGTTGCAGCTTGGCGTGCTGATCGAAATGATGCGCCGCGAAGGCTTCGAGCTTGGTATCAGCCGCCCGCGCGTACTGTTCCGCGAGGATGATCATGGCAAGAAAACCGAGCCCTACGAGATCGTCGTGATCGATGTCGACGACGAATATTCGGGCACGGTCATCGACAAGATGGCGCTCCGCAAGGCGGAAATGACCGACATGCGCCCATCGGGCGGTGGCAAGACCCGGATCACCTTCTCCGCCCCGTCGCGCGGCCTGATCGGCTATCACGGCGAATTCCTCAGCGACACGCGCGGCACCGGCATCATGAACCGCCTGTATGAGAAATATGGCCCCCACAAGGGGAATATCGAGGGCCGCAAGAATGGCGTGCTGATTTCGAACGGCGCGGGTGAGGCCAATAATTACGCACTCGGCCCGCTCGAGGAGCGCGGCATCCTGTTCGTCGCGCATCAGGAGGCACTGTACGAGGGCATGATCGTCGGCGAGAATGCCAAGACCGATGACCTCGAAGTCAATCCGATGAAGGCCAAGGCACTGACCAACTTCCGAGTCAGCGGGAAGGAAGACACCATCCGGCTGACCCCGCCCAAGCGGATGACGCTCGAGCAGGCGATTGCCTACATCGACGATGACGAACTGGTCGAAGTCACGCCGTCATCGATCCGCCTGCGCAAGCGCCACCTCGACCCGCACGAGCGCAAGCGCGCCTCGCGGGCGAAGATTGCGGCTTGAACTGAGCCGTCGGGCGTAGCGAACCGAGCGTCGCTACGTCGAGGCCAAGCGCGTCGCCAGGCCGGGGGCATGGCGAGCACTGCAGCGCCAAGCCCGGCCAACCTGCGTCCTGAGTCTGTCGAAAGGCGGACAGCATCGACGATCTACGAAGTGCGACGTGCCGCGCACGTTCAAGGTTAGTCCGGCTGACCTGCCGCCCTTGTTGATCGATTTTTCGTGACGGCTTTCACCTAACGTCCAATTTCGACCCATTGCTGACCTGAGGTCCTTGGGGAACAGCGGGCGATTAGAACTCTGTCAGGCGCGTTTCGAAACGGCGACGCAGCACTTCGGCTTGGAACCCCGACTCCGTTTCATCCGCGGAGCCTCTGCGGCTGCAGTGGCGGGCGAATTGCTCGACCAGATCGATAAGCTCGCCGACCTTCTGCCGGCGGTGCCGATCGTCCGGGGGCAAGATCTCCAGTTCGTGATGGATCAGATCGGGCAATCGGCGGTCGATCAGGATGCAGAGATCATGCGCTTCCGGATCGAGTTCCGCGCTTCCCAACGACAGGCGCGATCTTTCCAGCGATCGCCTGAGCGCCGCGAGGCGATGCGATTCGGCCGGCGCTGCGGCGGACAACCGGCGCCATACGTCATCGTCACGTGAACTCGCCGCGGGCAGCGCGCTGTCAGGTGCGCTACCGAGGTCCGTAGCGCGGTGGGCGAGCCACTTGTCGACGCGAAGGACGATGAAGAACATGGGGATCCAGAATGCCAGCGCAGCCATGACCGTGACGAGGATCTGAACGAGCGCATTGTCGGCGACCACGACCCCCACACCAATGCCGGCTGCGGTAGACAGGGCGAAGGCAATCGCGCCGCTCGCCATGAGGCGCACGCCCCGTTTCCACAGCGAATCGATCCGCTCGCCGAAAGGCAGAGACTCTGGAGGCATCCAATCCATGAGTCGGAGATGGTTGCGCGCGCCGTGGGATCAAGAGTCGGACGTGCAGAACGTGCGACTTCGAAGGGAGCGCCACGTCCGATTGAACAGGAAAAATCCAGCAGCGGCCCCTGTCGTCCGGCAGAGTGACAAAGTACGGAGCCGGTTGAACCAAGCCCGGCTAGTTTCTCTTCTCACCAAATCAGTCTTCGGGTCATGGCTGAGACAGGCAATTAGGCCCAGGCCGTGGACAAGCCAACGCGGTCCAGTTCGGCGGCGAGCACAATCGCTATACTGACCATTTGATCTGGAATTCGACCTCTTCATCCTTTTCGCCCCGCTCATGTTCGATGTTGAACGTGGCTCGGACCGGCACCGATATGCGCTCTCCCGCAATCTTGATTTCGAAGCGCTGGCCGCTTTCCAACGCGTCGGCGAGACGGCGAAGCTTTTCCACGAACTGGACGAGTGGGTAGTCCTTCTCAATGTCTCTGGTTGGCTTAGGCTCCATTGTCATTTCTCCAGATCGTGCGTGCCGCCCCCTCGAGGGCTGGGAATGGCTTCACGTTAGAGGGGGCTGAGATTCTGTGCAAACCGGTTCAGAGTAGTACCTTGGTTACGATGCCAAGGATGATCGCCCGATTCTAGCGTCCGCTTTTCACCCAAAAACGGACATTGCGCTGCCTCACCGCACACCCAGATAAAAAGCTTCCAATGAAGGATGTCGACTGCTTGGCTTTGTCCGGCGCCGCGAATCGACGGCGGTGTCCGTTGGACAAGGCTCAAGACAGGTTCTTTCTCAATCGCAAATCACGTTCGTTACCGCGAACATTGCGAACATTCGCGACATTCGATCGAACGATATCCAGCATTCTCAATAAGTTGCCCCGTTCACCCCGCACGGGGCTCGACTCAACGAGTCCAGCTTGCCGCGAGCGTCAACTGCTTTATGTGCAGGTGCAGCAATTTTAACAGCGAGTGGGTCCGAAGCGCGCGCCAGCTATTGAGCGCCGACCCCCGTGCAAGACGGCCAGACCGACCCCGCAGCTTACGCGACCTGACTTTTTAGGCTGCGGATTTCGGCTGGCCGCCCTTTAGGACTGATCATTGTTTGAATCTCACAGCCGTCGCGGCGTTGCCGCGGCGTTAGCCATGACCTTTGCGCTGGTCGGTGGATCGAGCGAGGCGTTCGGGCAGAATGCCCCCGCCATCCAGCGCCTGATCGCCGCCCAGCCGCCCGCGACCATCGTGCAAAGCTTCAACCCGGTGATCCGCGCAATCACCCCGGCCCCTGCGCCGAAGCCGAGCCTCGGCCAGTTGGTCACCCAATATAGCGATGGCGCGAGCCTCGACGAGCAGCAGAACTGCCTCGCGACCGCAGTCTATTTCGAAAGCATGAGCGAGCCATTGGAAGGCCAGCTAGCGGTTGCCCGGGTAGTGATCAACCGCGCCGCCTCGGGGCTTTACCCCAATAGCTGGTGTGCGGTGGTCAAGCAGAAGGCGCAGTTCAGCTTCGTTCGCGCCGGCCGCTTCCCGCGCATCGACCCAGCTTGCCAGGCATGGCGCAAGGCGCAGGCGATTGCCCGGATCGCGGTCGCCAATGCCAGCGAAAGCCTGTCGACCGACGTGCTGTGGTATCACGCCGATTATGTCGCACCGAGCTGGGGCCGCCGCCTGACCAGGGTCGACAAGATCGGCGCGCACATCTTTTATCGCGCTTGAAGCTCGGCTCACCCCGGATAAGATTCCATTCGTCGTTAATCGGGTAAGTTTGGGATTCGCATCGCGCCATTGTTGGTCGAGCATCCCCTTAATGTGATTGGATTTTCCTGACGGCCGGGGAGGCGACAAGGTGCTGAAGATCCTGATTGTCGAAGATGATGCGCAATTGGCGACGACGCTCAAATATCTGGTCGAGGATAATCCGCGATATCGCGTGGTTGCCCGGGCCGACGATCTCGACAGCGCGGTCGCGGCGGCAGAGGAGCATAATCCCGATCTCGCTTTGGTCGATCTCCAGCTGGCGCGCGGCTCGAGCGGCTTCTCCGTCGCGGTGCGATTGGGCGATTATGACATTCCGTGCCTGTTCGTGACCGGCAATTCGCCCGGCTTCCCGATGCCCGATCTGGCGCTTGGCTGCCTGCTCAAACCGTTCACCGCCGAAGACGTCCATCGCAGCCTGGCGATGGCCGAAGATGTGATGCGCGGCCGCGAGACCTTGCGTCCCAAGCTTCCGTCCAACCTGCTGATCTACGACGGCATGGGCGATCATGAGGATCCGGGCGAGCCCGGCTTCATCCCCTCGCGCCGCTCGTTCAAGACCCGCATCGAACATTGGATCGCCGGCACCCAGGTCTGAAGCGGAAAGAGCCGTAGCGTTCCCGCGATTTGCCTTGGTCGATGCCATGGTCGCCGCACTCTCCGGCGTGCTCGGCCTCGGCATTTTCTCCTTCATCTTCGATATTGCCCCCGCCCGCGTCGTCGTCCTCGGGTTCATCGTCCTGCTCAGTGCCTTCGGGCTCCAGGTCGGCGTCGCCACGCTTTGCACGCGCGGCGTCGTTGAGATCGGGGGCGCTGGAGTCCAGAGGTGGCGGCGGATGGGCCGCTATTGGCCGGTGGTTACCCCGCCGCGCCGGCGACGGTGGCACGGGCGGCGCATTGCACCAGCGCCGTGCGGGTCTCCGGGGTCAGTCCGCTGGCGTTCCGAGCGGCGCCTTCCAGCGTTCCGGTCTTGACTGCCTCGACGATCACGTTGGTGACGCCGCGAAGCTGAGTCGGATCGAGCTTCGACCCCAGGCGCTCTTCGACGCATCCACAGAAAGCTTCGCTCTGACCGGCGACTGTGCAGGCGGTCTTGAGGCTCACCATACCGGACGCGGTGCGGCTGGCCTCCTTGGCGAAGTCGCCTGCGCTGTCCTTGATTACGGATCCGGCGTTGTCGCAGGCCGCCAGCGTCAGGCAGGCCATCGCCACCACGCCACAACGTACAAGGATCAAGGCCAAAGCTCCTCAGCGGGGTCATCTGCTCGACGATAGACGTACCACGCCGCGGCGCACCGATCAAATGCCATGTCGGAATATGCACGATGCGCCGAAGAAATGCTGACGTCGCGCTGGGCGCTTGACGGCGAGCCCTGCAACGGTGTCTTCGCACTCCGCTGAAAGCGACAAAGGTGATCCAGTCGATCACCTCGTCCTTGGCCAACCGCCGCGTGTCGAAGCGCATGCCGGGAAGTCGTGCTGAAATGCATGGGGTATTGGAAAATGGATGCCCGACGAGGATTCGAACCTCGATTAACGGAGTCAGAGTCCGTTGTCTTACCATTAGACGATCGGGCAGGGCCGGCGTGCAAGTAGGAAGCACGTCCGCTGCTGTCAACTTTCGGGAAGTTGTTCGGGTCGCGGTTGCGCCGAGGGGCTAATCTCCGTTAAACAGGCGCCAAGTCAGCCAAGGGGTATTCCTCCGCGGCGAAGGATAGATAGGCGTTTGGACATGGCGGATCGTGACGCCACCACGCCGTCGCCAGCCATCGTCGGCGGGTCGGCGGCCCCGGCAGAAGCGCCCCAGTGGCGCAAACCGCAGCGCCACACCTATGGCGCGGTCGATCTCGGGACTAATAATTGCCGCCTGCTGATCGCTCGGCCGACCGGCGACAGCTTCACCATCATCGACGCCTTCTCGCGAATCGTGCGCTTGGGCGAGGGGCTCGGCGCGTCGGGCAGGCTGTCGCAGGAGGCGATGGACCGATCGGTCGCGGCGCTGGCGGTGTGCGCCGACAAATTGCGCCGCCGCCATGTCTCCATCTCGCGCTCGGTCGCGACCGAGGCCTGCCGCCGAGCGGTCAACGGCCGCGAATTCATCGAACGGGTGCGTGACCAGACCGGGATCGCGCTCGAGATCATTGCCCCGCAGGAAGAAGCGCGGCTGGCGGTACTCGGCTGCCACAAATTGCTCGAGCCGGGCGACGGGCCCGCGCTGATCTTCGACATTGGCGGCGGGTCGACCGAATTGGTGCTGGTCGAGCCGGGCGAGGAGAGCCCGCGGATCGTCGCCTGGTGGTCGGCGCCGTGGGGCGTGGTGTCGCTGACCGAAAGCGAGGGCCGCGCCGCGATCGACGGCGACGACCGGCTCGCGGCCTATGCGCGGATGAAGGCGCGCGCCACCGACAGTTTCTCGCGCTTTGCCGAAATGCTGCCCCGCGATGCCCCGGGGATCCGCCTGCTCGGCACCAGCGGTACCGTCACCACGCTGGCCAGCGTCCATCTCGCGCTGCCCAGCTACGATCGCCGCGCGGTCGATGGGCTGCACGTCCCGATCGGCGACATGCGCCGAATCTCAACGATGATCGCAGAACTCGACTTCGGCGGCCGCTCCAACCTGCCATGCATCGGTGCCGAGCGCGCCGATCTGGTGGTCGCCGGCTGCGCCATCCTCGAAGCGATCCTCGACATTTGGCCGGCCGAGAACCTTGGGGTCGCCGACCGCGGCATCCGCGAAGGCATCTTGCGCTCGCTGATGGCGCGCGACGGCTATCAGATATGACCCGCCTCAAGACCGCGCGCGGCCGCAAGGCGAGCTCGACCCGTTGGCTCGAACGCCAGCTCAACGACCCCTACGTCAAGCGCGCCAAGGCCGAAGGCTATCGCAGTCGCTCCGCCTATAAGTTGCTCGAACTGGACGAGAAATTCGGGCTGCTGCGCGGCGCCGCGGCAGTGGTCGATCTCGGCATTGCCCCGGGCGGCTGGGCGCAGGTGGTGCGCCGCAAGATCCCCAAGGCGGCGATCGTCGGGATCGACCTGCTGCCCACCGACCCGATCGACGGAGTTGTCATCCTCGAAATGGACTTCATGGACGAGGCCGCGCCCGAGACCTTGATCGAGGCGCTCGGCGATGTCGCGCCCGACCTCGTCCTGTCTGACATGGCGGCCAACACCGTCGGCCACGCCCAGACTGACCATTTGCGCACCATGGGGCTGGTCGAGGCGGGACTCGAGTTTGCGGTCGACGTGCTCAAGCCAGGCGGCACCTACGTCGCCAAGGTGCTCGCCGGCGGCGCCGACAACAATCTCGTCGCCGCGCTCAAGCGCCACTTCAAGACCGTCAAGCACGCCAAGCCACCCGCCAGCCGCAAGGATTCGTCCGAATGGTATGTCATCGCGCAGGGCTTCAAGGGGCGGGGGGGCGGGGGCGAGGGCGGCCAGTGAGCAGCGCCCCGAATCAGGCGGCGCTGCTCGCAAGCGGGGTGATGAATTTCCGCAATGGCTGGTTCGACAAGGCGGCCGAATGTTTTGCCGAGGCGGTGCGGGTGGATCCGCAGTCGGGGCCAGCCCGGCTGTGCCTTGGATCGACGCTGGTCAAGCTCGGGCGGTTGGATGATGCCCGCCATGCGCTCGACCAGGTGTCGGCGTCCAATGCGGGTCCCGCCTTGGGCGCGGCGTGGAGCGATCTTGGCGTGGCCCTGCGCATCGACGACCGCATCGATCAGGCCGCGAGCGCCTTTGGCAAGGCGGTGGAAACAGCGCCCGACGATGCGCTGGCCCAACAGCGGCTGGGCGTGGTGTTGTTGCTGCTCAATCGTCCCGATGAAGCGGTCGGGCCGCTCGGCCAAGCGGTCTCGCTCGATCCCCGCTCGGCCGAGGCGTGGCACAATTACGGGATCGCGCTGACCGCGCTTCGGCGCACCGACGAAGCCATTGCCGCGTTTACGTCGGCCCTGGCGATCAATCCCGGACATCTCCAGGCGCTGGCCCAGCGACTGTTCCTGCTGGCCAGGGAATGCGAATGGGATGCGCTCGAACCCGACTTGCCGAAGGTGGCAATGCTGGGCATCGAAGGACCCGCCGTTTCGCCTTTCCTGCTTCTGTCGTTCGAAGATCATCCCGAGCGTCATCGACGGCGCTCCGAACGGTATGTCGCCGCGCTCAACCTGCCCGCGACTCCGCCGGCGGCGCGTCCCACGCGCCGGCCCGACAAGCTGCGGATCGGCTATTTCTCGGCCGACTTTCGCAACCATGCCATGGTCCATCTCGCCGGGCGGATATTCGAACTGCACGATCGCGAGCGGTTTACCGTTCGCGCTTATGCCTTCGGACCGCCGAGCGACGATTACGCTCGCCAGCGGATGCGGCTTGCGTTCGACTCCTTCGTCGAGGTGCAGCAACTGAGCGACCACGACATCGCCGCGGCGGGGCGCGCCGACGGGCTTGATCTGGCGGTCGATCTGATGGGCTATACCGAGGGCAGCAGGCTGGGCATTTTCGCGCATCGGGCGGCGCCGCTGCAAATCGGCTTTCTCGGCTATCCCGGAACCACCGGCGCGCCCTTCATCGATTATATGATCGCCGATCCGACGGTCGTACCAGCGGACATGGGGAACGCCTACAGCGAGCGCCTGATCCGCGTGCCCTTTGCTTACATGCCGAGCGACGACACGCGCCTGATCGCGGCTCGCACCCTGTCGCGCGAACAGGCCGGACTGCCCGCCGACGGATTCGTGTTTTGCTGCTTCAACAGCAGCTACAAGATCAAACCGGTCGAATTCGCGATCTGGATGCGCCTCCTGGCCGAAGTTGCGGACAGCATGTTGTGGCTTCTCGCCCCGTCCGCTCGAGCGCAGCGCAACCTGCGCAATGCCACCGCGGGCCACGGTGTCGATCCGGCCCGGCTGGTATTCGCCCCGCCGCTTCCCACGGCCCAGCATCTTGCCCGCCAAAAGCTTGCCGACCTGTTCGTCGATACCTTTCATTACAACGCGCATACGACCGCCAGCGACGCTTTATGGGCCGGGCTGCCGCTGGTGACCAAGGCCGGCTCGGGCTTTGCGACGCGCGTTGCGGCCAGCCTGCTTCACGCCATCGGGTGCGACGAGCTGGTGACGGGCAGCGACGAGGAATATTTCGAACTGGCGCTCGATCTCGCGCGCAATCCGGTGCGTCTGGCAAGGATCCGCGAGACATTGGCGGCCAACCGCCGCACTGCACCATTGTTCGACAGCGCCGGTTTCACGCATTCGATCGAGGCCGGCTATGAGGCCGCTTACCAGCGATTGATCGACGGCCTGGAGCCCGCCGACATCGGCGTTTCCGCCTAATCCTTGGCCCGCGCGCTCGCCACCGCGTCGTTGAGCAGGTCGTAGCCGACCGCCGAGTTCATCACCTTGTCGCCAATCACGAACAACGGCGTGCCGGTCGCCCCCAATTGCCCCGCAAGTGCCATGTTCTTGCTGATCTCGGCCTCGATTGCCGGATCGCGTGCCTGCTCGGGCGATATGCCCATGCGACCTGCGACCAGCGCGATCGTCTCAGTGCTTGGCCGCCCGGCCTCGAACAGCGCATCGTGGAACGCGCCAAACTTGCCGGCCTTGGACGCTGCCAGCGCCACGCGTGACGCGGCGACGCTGTCGGGCCCGAGGATCGGGAATTCGCGATAGACCACGCGAAGACCCTTGTCCTCGGCCACCAGCCGCTCGATGTCGGGGTTGGACTTGCGGCAGTAACCGCAGGCGTAATCGTAAAAATAGGTCATCACCACGTCGGGCTTGGCCGAGCCTTTCCACGAGGAGCCGAACGGCGTTTCGAGCGCGGCACGATTGGCAGCCAGCACCGGCGCATATTGCCCGTCGCGAAGCGCGTCCGACGCTTCGACCAATATCTGCGGCTGCTTGACCAGGGCATCGCGCACCATGTTCGGCCCGATCAGCTGCGGCGCGGCGAGCAACAATAGCCCGGCCGTCGCCAGCGACCCGATAAGCCCACCGCCGATTGCCGCGATCCACATTCTGCTCGGCGAGGGGGCAACCCGGTTGTCACTCACCGGATTTGTTGCCCTTCTTGTTCTTCTTCAGCTCGGCCTCGGACACCATTGCAATGTCCTGCGCGCGGATGAAGTCGGGCGTTCCCTTGGGGATTCCCGCCATTGCGGTCTTGGCGCTGATCAGCGCCAGCTTGGGCTTGCCCTCAAGGTTGTTGCGTTCGGCGGTGGCCAGAGCGGCGCGCGCCCGGTCGCCCTCGCGATCATAAACAATGCCCAGCTGCATCCACGCGAAGGGATTGTCATTGTCGCGATTGACCGCGGCCTTGAGCACCGACTTGGCCTCGGCAAAATTCTTGTCATCCTCGGTCGCGATCAACGCATGGCCAAGCATCACCGCGATCATCGGCTGGTCGGCGGCTTGCGCGACTGACCGTCGGAGCACCGGAATGGCCTCCTTCGGGCGACCCGATTCGAGCAATATCTGACCCTTCAGCTCGAGGAAGAAGGGATCATCGGGTGCCTTGGCAATCAGGAAGTCGGCCTCCGACAAGGCTTTTTCGGGATAAGCGCCGAGGTGATAGGCATAGGCCCGGGCATAATGCGCCGGAACGCTCTGGTCGCTCTCGGGATAGATGGTCACCGCATTCTTCGAATTGACGAAGCCGATCAGCTTGGCCTTGACCCGCTGGAACCGTGCCTCGATCTTCGGATCGGTCGGTTTGTCCCACGCCGGGTCTTTTCTATAAACCTGGGTCAGCGCTTCGATCCGCTCGCTCGATAGCGGGTGGGTCCGGTCGTAACTGTCCTTGGCGTAGATCGCGAGGCGATATTCCTGGTTCTGCAATTTCTTGAAGAAATCCAGGCTGCCCTTGCCGCTATAGCCGGCCTTTGACAGATAGGAGGCACCAGCCAGGTCGGACGAGCTTTCCTGGGCGCGGGTGAAGGCGAAGAAATTGCCCATTGCGGCGCGCTGCCCGGCCATGATGATACCCATGCCGGCTTCGGGCGCTCCGGCCGCGATCGCCGCCGCGCCGAGCACCAGCGACAGCAAGGTGATCCCGGTTGCCGCCTTGGCGCCCTCGCCAATGCGGATGACATGCCCGCCCGCGACATGGCCAAGCTCATGCGCGATCACGCCCTGCAATTGATTGGCATTGTCAGCGCGGGTCAGCAGCCCGCTGTGGATATAGACGATTTGCCCGCCAGCGACGAAGGCGTTGATCTCGTCATCGTTGATCAGCACGATCTTGACGTTGGCGGGATCGAGCCCGGCGGCCTGGATCAATGGCCGCGACATGTCGCGGAACATCAACTCGGTTTCGCTGTCGCGCAGGATCGATTGTGCCGCGGCCGGCTGGATCGCTGCAAACGCCAGCGTCAGGCCGAGCATCACGGATCGTAATGCCCAGCGCAACGGGCGGGTGGGGAGGGGGGTCATGCCTTGCTCTCCATCCCGCTTCCTGAACCACGGATGAAAGCGAGCGGGCATCGCGCCCACCGCTGTCATCCGTCGGTCCGCATGCTCATCCAAAGGTGCGTTGCCACCAGCCGCCACGGCGCGGCTCGCCATCGTCCTCGTCGCCCGACGGACCGTCGGTCGCGGTTACATCATTGTCGACCAGTGCGGCGGCCTTGGGCTTGGGTCGCGTGGTCTTGGCCTTAGCGGGGGTCTTGGCCTCGGCCGGAGCCTTGGCTTCGGCTTCGACCGGTGCTGCTGCAACCGGCGCAGGCTCTACCGGAGCGGCTGCAACCGGCGCAGGCGCTACCGGAGCGACCTCGACCGGAGCGACGTCGACCGGGGCTTCCTCGGCGAACAACGGGGCGTCGTCGACCTTCTTGGCACGGCTTCGGCGCTTGGGCCCCTCGGCTTTGCTCGGGACCGGCTTTTCGGCGGCATCGGTGGCTTGCTCGACTTCCGGTGCCGCGTTGGCGACTGCAGGCACAGGCTTGGCACCCAGATCCTCGGCGGCTTTTTGGGCCTTGGGACGACGGCGGGTCTTGGGCTTCGATTCCTCAACCGGCTCGGCATCGGCCAGCGGAGCTTTGTCGACGATCACCGGCTCGATCATCGGCGTGTCGTCGGCGCTGCCCGTCGACGCTTCGCTGCCTTCGCTCCGGCGACCACGGCCACGACCGCCGCGGCGACCCCGACGAATGCGTCCGGCGCCGTCGGTCCCGCTTTC
>JAJAZM010000108.1 GCA_026785645.1 Sphingomonas bacterium
GCGACACTGCGGCGCGCCATGACCTCACGGGGAATTGCCGATGAAACGCTTTTTTTTCGCCGCCTTTGGGTCGCTCTTGATGCTGACCGCGCCAGCGGCAGCAGCGCCCAGGACCAGCGTCACCATCACCCTCACCAGCCATCGCTACACGCCCTCGCCAATCTATCTTGCAGGCGGGGTTCCGGTGCGGCTGATCCTGCAAAATCGCGGCGGCAAGGATCATGATTTCTCGGCGGCGAAATTCTTCCGCTCGTCGCGCCTCGTCGCCGGTCGCGCGCCGAGCGGCGAAGTGCGGCTCGGTCCGGGTCAAAGCGCGATCATCGACCTTATCCCGGTGCGCGGCTCTTACAAGGTGCACTGCGGCGAGTTTGGCCACAAGTTGCTCGGCATGAGCACCATGATCATCGTCCTTTGACGAGGCCTGCCTAGCGGCGACCGATCAGCCGCTCGAGCGCTTCGTTGCGGATGCTTTCCTCGCCGAATTCGGCTTCGATATCGCCCCGGATCCGCTGCAATTGCTCCTCGGACAAATGTTCGATCCCGATGAACTGGTTGCGTGCGCTGTCGATCGCGCGGATCACCTCGTCGAGCTTGGCCTGAATCGCCGCGGCGTCGCGATTCTGCGCATTCTGGATCAGGAACACCATCAGGAAGGTGACGATGGTGGTTCCGGTGTTAATCACCAATTGCCAGGTGTCGGACCAGCCGAACAGCGGCCCCGACAAGCCCCAGACGATGATGATCGACAGCGCCAGCGCGAACGCCATCGGCCGCCCCGCCGCCGCCGACACCCGCGATGCGACATGTTCGAAGATATAACCCATCAAATACGCCGGCAGTCGTTCGGCACAGGCCGCCGGGCGAAGCGATCGGCGATCCACGTCAGGGTGGTAGGCGTGCTGTCCTTGGCGCTGGTCTCATGTCCCTTGCCGGCGATATCGATCCACCGCACCCGTTTATTGAGCGCGCAGGCCTGCCGGCCGAAGCGGCGGGTGACGGCCGGATTAACGTTCATATCGGCACCATTTTGCGCGATAAGCAGCGGGGTCGTAATGGCAGCGGCGCTGGCGCTGTTGATGCGCGAATGGCGCGCCCACGGCTGGATCGTGCCGAGGTCGGCATTCTTGAGATCGCGGCGAAGCACCAGCACGCCATGCATCGTCCCCAGCTTGGGCTTGGTGTCGAGCGAGATGCAATTATTCTCGGCCAGCCGGGTGATGATCCCCTGGGTCTGGCGATTACCCAGGCTCGCCAGTGGCGCTCGGTAGTAACGCGACCAGCTATGCGCGGTGAAGGCGGTCAGGAAGGCGCGGACCGAGGGATCCTTGCCGCTCCGCAAATTGGCGATCAGGTCGGTCGGCGGCGCTGCGGCGGCGACCCCGACCAGTTGCAGTTCGGGGGCGTAACGGCGCGCTTCCGGCCCGGTCCACAACGCGGCATGGCCGCCTTGGCTCTCGCCCCACACGGCGAAGCTGCCGCCCGCCGCCGCGCCGGCAATCTGCCGCGCGGCACGCACTGCATCAAGGGTCGATCGAGCGGTCGGCACCCCGACCAGGTAAGAATGGACCCCGTCGCTCCCGAGCCCGGGATAATCGGGCGCCACCACCACATTGCCGCTCGCCACCGCAGCCAGCGCCGGGGTCGCGGTCCAGAAGCTGGGTGACAGCGACGGCGCACAGCGGCTGGCCACCCCCGACGTGCCATGGGTCCAAGCGATAACCCGCCGCGGCTCGCGCGGAATTACCTCGCGCGGCGTGACCACTATCCCGGTCAATTGCTGCGGCCGGTTGGCGGCATCGAGCGACCAGTAACGCACCCGCCACGCCTGCATCCCGCCGGGCGTATCGGCCACCGGATCGGCCGCAATCAACTGCCCCGCTTGCTGCGCGGCCGTCGCGGTCGGGGCAATGAGCAGTGACAGACTGGTGGCGGCGATCAGGACATGGCGCATGAACGAGCTCCTTGTTGTGGTGCCACTGTTAGCAACCTCCCGCTGCCGGGTCACGTGCAGCGTCGCAGCTAAGTCTGGATCAACCGCACCAACGTCCCGTCGGGATCGACCAGATAGGCAATCCGGAGTCCCGAATCCTCGACTGCCGGAGGGTGGGGCGCGGCTGGCTGATGCAAGTTTCGGGTACACCCGCGGCGTTGGCGACCGCATAGAAAGCATCGAGGTCGTCGAGCCGTATGCAGCAGCTGAACCAGCTCGTCAGCGAATCCAGTTCGGGATGCGGAAAAAACTCAAGCGCCACCGCGCCGCGCTTGAGGATCATCCACCCCTCGTCGCGCCAATCTTCGACGAAGCCGAGCGCAGCATAAAAAGCCGACGCCGCACCAAAGTCGCGGGTCGGAAGATTGGGCGTGGCATGGTCGGTCATAGCTGTGGAGGTCCCGAGCGCGACGACAGCATGATGGTCCACACACCGCTCCTGGTCTCGGTCCGGTCGGGATCGATGCGGAATAGCCACGCGGTGACCAGCCGGCATAACGCCCCCGCCAGGCCGCCGGCTGATGCGGTTTCGACGCAGCCACTGACCTTGCCGTTGCGGCCCACCGCGACTCGCGCTGACCCCGTAAACAGCTGACGGTCGCCCGCCCGACTCACGCCGGCGACATTCGGTGCGGGCGCGTCGCCCGGGCTGAAGGTCATGGTCCGGATCAGGGCCGCCGAGACCGGCACCGTCCCGATCAGGGCAAGCCCGCTGTCGCGAAGGTCGAAATCGGGGTCGGCGCACAACTTGCTGACGGTTTCGTCGCAGCACTAGACGATCGCGCCCGCGGCATTGGTTCACCCGATCGAGATCGCCGCGATCGCCTGAAACGGCAAGGCGTTCAACTCCCAGCGTAGAGTGTGCTTCACCCGACCCGTCACCGCGCGCCCCGCCACGTCGCGCGCCGGCTGGAACCGCGCCCGCCGCGTCAGGATCAGGCAGGTCCCCGAATCGAGCGACACCGAACCCGAGGATTCGACGATCCGGCAGGCTCCGACGCGGCCTTGTATGGTCACGTCGAGTTCGACCGTCACCGCACCCTGGTCCGGCGCGTCAATCGCGGCGATCGGATAATCGTCGGGTTTGACCAGGTACGCCAGCGGCCGCGTCGACGCGGCTGGTCCCTCCGCCTCAGGCGGCGCGGGCGGCGCGGGCGGGGCGGGCGAAGCGGCGGGCAGGGCTGGCGGGCCATGGGCCGCACCCGGCGATCCGGTCGACAGCAGCGTCACAAAGATGGCGGCCAAGGCCGAATTCGGGAAATGCGACAGCGCAGGATCGTAGCAATGCGCCCGCCTGCGGTCGATGGCGAGATAAAGATGGATGCTGTTCGGCGAACGCGTCCGCTTGTGGTCGATGGCGGGATGAAGATGGATAACCGGTCGGCGTAGCGCGCGAATGATCGGCAAGTTCGGCGACTCGTCTTGCCCGATCCGGCCGCTCGAGTATGGGCACAAAAAACAGGTGCACAAAAGAATAGGGGCCCGGCATTGCTGCCAGGCCCCACTGCGCCGAGTATGGATCTGCCGGTGTTCGTTGAGCGCAAAGCCCGAAGGCCCCCCGCTTCTCGATCCTGACTCACCAGCTCAGGCGTCGCTTCCAACCAAGGTGGATCCGAGGATCCTCACCGCTTCGTTCGTCGCCCCATCCCGAAGGATGGCTTGCTTCCCGACGCTGCTTCGCTTCGGCCCGAAGGCTTTGGCATCCTGATATTCCACGGCCCTTCTTGGGTTGGCCTCCTTCGCGCGGCTTGGCTTCCCTGGGGGGGAAACCGCCCTCGCAAAGGCGGGACCTACTCTTCCGGCGCCTCCTGCCGACTGGTCCGGTTTTGAGGTTCGCTGCATCATCGCCCCGAGGGGCAGTTCCGCGTCGAAACTCGCAGCCATCGCCTGCCGGCGGAGATCGGCACTTCCGTCCCTTCCTCACCGTCCTGTCGTTGCCGACACTCCGGAGAGGCTGGGACTTTCGTCCCGATCACCAATGGAATATGCGCACCTTTCCGAGTCGCGCAAAGCGAAATCTTTCGCTCCAGGCCTGTGGATAACGGGGATATCGCGCATAACTCTCGATTTCGCGCGGTTGCCGTTTCGTTCCGCTTTCCCTACCTCCATTCGGTGCCCGACTCCCCCGCCCTCACGCCTGAACCTGGCTATATCCAGGGCTTGAACCCGCCCCAGCGCGAGGCCGTGCTCACGACCGAGGGACCGGTCCTGATGCTGGCCGGGGCGGGCACCGGCAAGACCGCTGCGCTGACCGCTCGCCTAGCCCACCTCATCGCCACCCGCCGCGCTTGGCCGAGCCAGATCCTCGCCGTCACCTTCACCAACAAGGCGGCGCGCGAGATGAAGGAGCGGATCAGTGCAATCTCCGGCGGCGCGATCGAATCGATGCCGTGGCTCGGCACCTTCCACTCTGTCGCCGCGCGCATGCTCCGCGCCCATGCCGAACTGGTCGGGCTCCAGTCCAACTTCACCATCCTCGACACCGACGACCAGTTGCGTCTGCTTAAGCAGCTCATCACCGCCGCCAGCCTTGACGAGAAACGCTGGCCCGCGCGCCAGCTTGCCGGGCTGATCGATCGCTGGAAGAATCGCGGCTGGACCCCGGCGCAGATCGATGCCGCCGAAAGCGAGGGCTATGCCAATGGCCGCGGCGCCGAATTTTACGCGGCCTACCAGGCTCGACTGATCACCCTCAACGCCTGCGACTTTGGCGATTTGCTGCTCCACATGCTGGTCATCCTGCGCACCCACGTCGACGTACTCGAGCAATATCGCGACCGTTTTCGCTACATATTGGTCGATGAATATCAGGACACCAACGCCTCGCAGTACGACTGGCTAAGGCTGCTCGCCGAACCGCGCCGCAACATCTGCGTGGTCGGCGACGACGACCAGTCAATCTACTCCTGGCGCGGTGCCGAAGTCGCCAACATCCTTCGCTTCGAAAAGGATTTCCCCGGCGCGACGGTGATCCGACTGGAACAGAATTACCGCTCGACCCCGCATATTCTCGGCGCCGCCGCCGGGCTGATCGCGCACAATGCCGGCCGCCTCGGCAAGACCTTGTGGACCGAGGTCGACGCCGGCGATCCGGTCAAGATCATCGGCGTATGGGACGGCCCCGAAGAAGCCCGCCGAGTCGGCGAGGAGATCGAGGCCCATGTCCGGCGCGCCAAGGATGGGACCGGCGGCACCCTCGACGATGCCGCAATCCTCGTCCGCGCCCAGTTCCAGACCCGCGAGTTCGAGGAACGGTTCATCGCCATCGGCCTCGCCTATCAGATCGTCGGGGGCTTCCGCTTTTACGAGCGCGCCGAGATTCGCGACGCGCTCGCCTACCTCCGCCTCGTCGCGCAGCCGGCCGACGATCTCGCCTTCGACCGCATCGTCAACGTCCCAAAGCGGGGCCTTGGCGACAAGGCAGTGGCCAACATCCACCGCTTCGCCCGCGCCACCAATCAGCCACTCCTAATCGCCGCCGCGCAGATGCTCGACAGCGACGAGCTCACCCCGCAAGCGCGCCGCAGCCTTGGCCGCTTCGTCGGCGATATCGCCCGCTGGCGGACGATGGCCGCCGAGCTCCCCCATGCCGAGCTCGCGCGCCTGCTGCTCGACGAAAGCGGCTACACCGCCGTCCTATCCGCCGAACGCAGCGCCGAAGCCGCCGGGCGGCTCGAGAATCTGACCGAGCTGACCCGCGCGATGGAGGAATATGAAACGCTCGGCGCATTCCTCGAGCATGTCAGTCTCGTCATGGACAATGACGCGCAACGCGGCGAGCCCAAGGTTACGATCATGACCATCCACGCCGCCAAGGGGCTCGAGTTTCCATTGGTCTTCCTGGTCGGCTGGGAGGAAGGCGTGTTCCCGTCGCAGCGCGCTCTCGACGAGGGCGGCCTTGCCAGCCTCGAGGAGGAGCGCCGCCTCGCTTATGTCGCGCTCACCCGCGCGCGCACCAAGGCGACCATCCTCCACGCCGCCAACCGCCGCATCTATGGCCAGTGGACCAGCTCGATCCCCAGCCGCTTCGTCGCCGAGCTCCCCGAAGTTCACATCGAGCAGGAAACCACCATGTCGGGCGGCGAAAGCCTGTGGCGCGCGCAATGGAGCGAAAACGCCGACCCCTTCGCCCATCTCGGCCCCGCGCAGGCGATGCGCAGCGCCACCCGCGGCCCCGGCTTCCAGCGCGCGGTTGCGGACACTGATTTCCGTTCGTCCCGAGCGAAGTCGAGGGAGCCGTCCGAATCCCGCGCGCCCGCAATCAGCTTCGCCAACAAGGCGCGCGACGACCTCAGCGTCGGCCAGCGCATCTTCCACGGCAAATTCGGCTACGGCGTGATCGACGCGATCGAAGGCAATAAGCTCGAGATCGAATTCGAAAAAGCCGGCCGCAAGCGCGTCCTCGACAGCTTCGTCAGCCTCGGTTGAAGTCCCGAATTCGGGGACACAATATTAAATAGCCCCCCGTCGTCCAGCCTCGCGCACCCACGGCATCAGCGACGACCAGCGCAATTCCTCCATCAGCTCGATCCCCGCCAGATTGCCCTTGCGCCACACCACTTCACCCGCCGGCACCACCAGCCCGTCGATGAACAATGACACGAAGGTATCGCGCGGCGGCAGATCCCAGTCCGCGACCGGCGAACCACCGCCCTCGACCTGGAGCCCGCGCGCCGAAATATTGCGCAGCCGCGCCGCCGCCAGGCTGGCGCCCCACTTCATCCCGACATGGCAACGCAATTCGACCCGCGGCATCGTCCGCCGCTCGCCCGGCTGGCTGAGCAAGGTGCGGTTGAGCAGCGCGACCATGTCGATCGGCCGGTCGAAGCGGATCCCCGCCTCGCCCCCCGCGACCCAATCGATCGTCCCCAGTGGCCGATGCCCCGTCGCCAGCTCGACCGCAACCTGCGCGCCGGGCGCTTCGCCGGTCGCCCCGCGAATCGTCGTCCCCAGCGGCGAAATCTTGCGGATTGCACAATCCCGCCGCTTGCCCCCGACGATCAGCGCAACCGGATCCAGCGCCCCCAACGCATCCGCCGGGGGCGAGTCATCGGGCCAAGGCAGCGTCGCTGCCATGACAAAGGTCGTGACGGAAAATCCCTCAGCCATCACTGCTCCCGAGATTGGACGGGAAGCGTGGGGCACAGAGGGTTAAGGAGTTGCTGTTGCGGGCCGCCTTCAAGCCGAACGCTTTTTCGAAGCGGTTCGCCCCTTCCCTACCCCACCCGAATTTTCCGCTGGCAATGTAGGATTTCATTTGCTTGGCTCCGCGCGGCCCTTCGACAAGCGCAGGGCAGGCTCTTTCGAGTGCGATGAACCCCACGGCCCTCACCCGGCCAACATCCGGCAACGAACGGCACAACCCCCCGGTTGGCCCACCTTTGGATAATCCTCGTTGCCCAACCAGCGTCCCGGCAAGCGTCCCGGCAAGCGTCCAAATGACCGTGAATATTCGTGAAGATTGGAGCGAAAATTCGCCCAACTGTCGTCACCCAATCAGCGCCGCACAACTACCCTCGAATCGTCACCGGGATCCGCAAATAGCTTACCCCATTGGTCTCGGCCGGGGGGAAGCGGCCGGCGCGGATGTTGACCTGGATCGCAGGCAGCAGCAGCTTGGGCGTATCGAGCGTCTTGTCGCGCGCCTCGCGCATCGCGACGAATTCATCCTCGCTTTTGCCGCCACCGATATGGACGTTGGCGGCGCGCTGCTCGGCGACGCTGGTTTCCCAGCGATACTGGTCGCGGCCCGGTGCCTTGTAATCGTGGCACATGAACAAGCGAGTGTCGCCCGGCAGGCTCAACAATCGCTGGATCGATCGGTATAATTGCCGCGCATCGCCGCCCGGAAAGTCGGTCCGCGCGGTGCCGTAATCGGGCATGAACAAACTGTCGCCGACGAACACCGCATCACCGACCTTGTAGGCAACGTCCGCGGCGGTATGCCCCGGCACCGCCATCACCTCGATGACCAGTTCGCCCAGCACGATCCGCTCGCCGTCCTTGAACAGCAGGTCGAAATCGCCGCCACCATCCTTGACGTCGTCGGCACCAAACATCGGGCGAAACACCTTCTGCACGTCGCGAATATGCTCCCCGATTCCGATCTTGGCTCCAGTTCGTGCCTTGAACAATGGCGCGGCGGACAGATGGTCGGCATGGGCATGGGTCTCGAGCACCAGCCCGATGGTCCAGCCAAGCGCGGTGGCCTTGGCCAAAATCTCTTCAGCCGACGCAGTGTCGACGGTCCCGTCCTCGGCGTCATAATCGAGCACCGGATCGACCACCGCCGCCGCGCCGGTCGCTGGATCGGCGATCAGGTACGACACCGTGTTGGTCGGCTCGTTGAAGAAAGCGTGGATGATTGGGCTCACGTCGTCACTCCTGGTAATGCCTTGACAATATATGAGCAGCGTCTAAATTAGCAACTCCTAATATTGGAGAAGCTTTCGATGTCGCCGACAATGAACCTGTCCGAGCTCGAGGCCAAGGCCGATCAGGTTGCCGCGGTGATGAAGGCGCTCGCCAACCCGCGCCGGCTGCTGATCCTGTGCCACCTAGCCGTGGTCGGCTCGGCCAGCGTCAATTCGCTCGCGGCTGCGATCGGCCTGTCGCAATCGGCGCTGTCGCAACACCTCGGCCTGATGCGCGACGAAGGATTGGTCGGCTTCGACCGCGACGGCCAGACCTTGAACTACCGCATCGCCGATCCGCGAATGACCGCTCTGCTCGCCACGCTCTACACCCTCTACTGCGCCCCCACCGGAGATTTCCAATGACCGTCAAGACCATCGCCCCCCACGCCGCCGCCGACCTGCTCAAGAACGGCGCGCAACTGATCGACATTCGCGGTGCCGATGAACATGCCCGCGAACGGATCGGCGCTGCGTCCAATGTCCCGCTCGATCGGCTCGCCCCGATCGACGGTGACATACCGCTGATCTTCCACTGCCGCTCGGGTCAGCGGACCAAGGCCAATGCCGACAAGCTGGCCACGGTCAACGCCGGCCCGACTTATCTGCTCGAAGGCGGCATCGATGGCTGGAAGGCGGCCGGCCTGCCCACCCTGGCCAATGCGAAGCAACCGCTCGAGCTGATGCGCCAGGTGCAGATTGGCGGCGGGGCGATGGTCTTGCTGTCGGTGCTGCTCGGCTGGCTCGTCTCCCCCGCTTTCCTGCTGCTCGGCGGCGCGGTCGGGATCGGCATGCTCCATGCCGGGATCACCGGATCCTGTGCGATGACCGCCTTGCTCGCGCCGATGCCGTGGAACCGCGGGGTCGCCGGGGTTTGATCGACCTCGTCACCGCCGCGCTCGCCATAATGAGCGGTTCCGCGATCGGGCTGATCCTTGGGCTGGTCGGCGGCGGCGGGTCGATTCTCGCGGTACCATTATTGGTCCATGTCGTCGGCATCTGCTCGCCCCATGTCGCGATCGGCACCGCAGCGATCGCGGTCGGGCTAAACGCCGCCATGGGCCTCGTCGGCCATGCCCGCCAAGGTAATGTCAAATGGCGCTGCGGGGCGGTGTTCGCCGCCGCCGGGGTGGCCGGTGCGCTGACTGGGGCCGAACTCGGCAAGGCCTATGACGGCCAGAAATTATTGTTCCTGTTCGGCATATTGATGGTCGTCGTCGGCGGCCTGATGCTGCGCAAGCGTAATTCGGAGCCGCGCTCCGACGTCATGCTCGACCGCGACACCGCAGGTCGGCTGATTCCGCGCCTCGCTCCCGCCGGCTTGGGCGTCGGCCTGCTGTCGGGCTTTTTCGGGATCGGCGGCGGGTTTCTGATCGTCCCCGGATTGATCTGGGCGACGGCCATGCCGATGACCACTGCGGTCGGCACCTCGCTGCTCGCGGTAACGGCCTTCGGCCTGTCGACCGCTGCTTCCTACGCCTTGTCGGGGCTGATCGACTGGCCGATTGTCGGGCTTCTGATGATCGGCGGCGTGGCTGGCGCGGTCGCCGGGATTGCATTGGGCCGAAAGCTTGCGGGCACCAAACGACTGCTCGAAACCGCGTTCGGGGCGATGGTCATCGCGGTCGGTGTGTATGTCGCCTGGCAAGCGGCGGGCTAGCAGGAACTTATCGGTGCCGTGGCCGCTTGGCCTTCAATCGCAACTTTTCGGAGACCGATCATGTCAGACGCCACCACCGCCACCCTCCACCGAATGGTCCTGCCGGAGCATATTTGCCCGTTCGGAGTCCGCGCCAAGGCAATGCTCGAACAGGCCGGCTACGACGTCGACGACCAGCAGCTTACTACCCGCGAAGAGGTTGATGCGTTTATGGCCAACGAGGGCGTCCCCACCACCCCGGTAACCTTCATCGAAGATACCCGTTACGCCACCTCGGAAGCGCTTGAAGAATTTCTCGCAAGCTCGGCCGGCAGCTAAGAAAAAGCGCGCGGCCAGGGGGTCCGGCCGCGCGCTCTTACTCATTCATATAGGCCGGGCTTAGTAGCCGCGGCGGAACTGGTTGTTGCGCTCGATATTGAGGCGCGTCACCTGCCCGCGATAATCGACCCGGCAATTGAACCGCAGTTCGGCATATTGGCTGGCATTGGCATAACCCTGGCTGTTCCAACCGCCGAAGCGCGGATCGATGCCCTGCTGGTAGCCTTGCTGCGGGTAGCGCGGGTCGTAGCCCTGCTGGTAGCCCTGCTGCGGGTAGCGCGGGTCGTAGCCCTGCTGGTAACCCTGCTGCGGATACTGGTTGCCGTAACCCTGGTTGCCATAGCCCTGGCCACGATAGTTGCGACCGGTGTCGATCAGACCCGCCACGCGAAGCCCATTGTTGCTGCGCGTAACCTGGGTCACCGCGACGACGCGGGCATTGTTGCGGCTGTAGTTGTTGTAGCCTTGGCCATATTGGCCCTGATATCGGCCATAAGAACCGTAACGTCTGTCACCGTTGACCCGGGCTTCGGCGGTGCGAGCACATTGGTCGACCGCCTGGCGATCGTTGCCTTGGCCGTAGGCGCCGTAGCGCCCGCCACCAAGCACGCCATTGATGATTGCGCCGACGACGCCACCACTGTTCTGGTTGCCATATTGCGGATAACCATAGCCCTGCGCTGCGGCCGGGGCCGCCGCACCGGCGATCATCGCCAGGCCGGCCGAACCAACCATCAACTTGTGAAACATATTCATCGGGAATTCCTAAAATAGAACGCCAAAACAAGATGGCGCATCGGTTGTGAAACGTTTTTAGACGGGTTCGGGTGCATCGCTCGTGAATAGGGGTGGCGCCTCGCGTTCATGTTCAAGACCGCCAGTCGACTAAGGACGCAGCACCAATTCGGCGCCAAAGGCGGCGCGACACCCTTCCCGGCAAGCAGCATTAGTTGGATTTCAAACGAGTAGCTCCAGATCGAATTGCGACGATCGCTGCTTAACCCGCGTCAGGCAGCCGCAACCACCGCGTCAGCCCTGCGTTTCCCAATCATCCAGTCAGGCCGCGCCCCCTGCGGCACCGACCCGATCAAAGAAGGAATACCCATGCCCTATGCGACCGCCAAGGATGGCACGAAGCTTTTTTACAAGGATTGGGGACAGGGTAAGCCGGTCGTCCTGATGCATGGCTGGCCACTGACCGGCGACACCTTCGACGACATGGCCATCGCCTTGGCCGACAAGGGCTATCGCGCGGTCATCACCGATCGCCGCGGCTTTGGCCGGTCGGAGCAGCCGTGGAACGGCAATGACTATGACACCTACACTGACGACGTCGCCGCGATCCTCGACGAGGCAGGCATCACCGAACCGACGGCTATGATCGGCTTCTCGATGGGCGGCGGCGAAGTGGCGCGCTTCCAGACCAAATATCCCGGCCGCACCTCGGCCGCGGTGCTGATCAGCTCGGTCGTGCCGTACATGCTCAAGACCGACGACAACCCCAATGGCGTTCCGCAGGCAACGTTCGACGAGATGACGGCGGGCATGAAGCAGGACCGCGAGCATTTCTTCACCGGCTTCTTCAAGGATTTCTACGGGGTCGGCACGCTGAGTTCGCCGGTCAGCGACGAAGTGCTGATGAACAGCTGGCGGCAGACGATGCTGTCGGGGACGCACAACATGCTCGCCGCGGCCAAGGCGTTCGCCACCACCGACTTCCGTCCCGACCTTGGCAGCTTCGACGCACCGACCCTGGTGATCCATGGAACCGCCGACAAGACGGTCCCGATCGACGCCACCGGTCGGGTCTCGGCAAGCCACATCGCTGGCGCCAAATTGATCGAATATGATGGCAGCGCCCACGGCCTGTTCGCCACCGACAAGCAGCGGCTGATCGACGATGTGATCGGTTTCCTCGACGCCAATGTCAGCAGCGGATCGGACTCGCGGAGTGCCATCCCGCTGACCCAGACGGCCTAGTCCGCCGCCTGCTCGACACACGATAGGTCACCCTTGCCAGCTATGGTGAGGGTGGCCTCGTTGCCCTTGTTCCAGAAGCTGATCGGCTGGCCGTTCCAGCGACCGTCATAGCGAGCGCCCGAAGCAGTCGTGACCTGGTCGATCGCCACCGCCTGTCCGGCCCAGTCGAGCGCCACTGCGCCGGGGTCGCTGTTGACGAAGGTGGCGAGCACCGGTTTCGCCAGTCCCTTGCACAAGAACGCCACCGGCCCGACTGATAACCCATCGCCCCCGCGCGCTGCTTTCGACCCTTTTCGCAAGCGGTGGATCTCGAGCATTGCGGCGGCCATTACGCATTGGCGAAGTTCGTCGGCCTTCCAGCACTCGTCGCGCTTCATTGCCCAGTCGGCTGCCGCTGCAGGCTCGACCGCAAGCCCGGCGAGCCGAGCAACTTCGCGGTCCATCGCCGCCAGCCCACTATCGCCGCAAATCAGTTCCTGCGCCTGACCCTTGGCCCGCCCGCAGTCGAAGCTCGCCTCGATCGCCCGCGCCGGCGCGGACGGCCCATTCACGACCGGCTTGTCTTCAACCGTGGCATTGTCGAATTCGGGTTGGTCACAGCCCGCCAGCACCAGGGCCATGACAGTCGCGATGAGGATCTGGCGCATCTCGTCCCTTTCCGTTCGATCGAACGAAGGCTGATATAGCAAACATCGGCTCCTGACCCCGAATTTCGTGCGGTCAGCCGTTGATGATCGTTCCGCCGTTAGGGTGGAGCACCTGCCCGCTCATATAGCTCGAATCCTCGCACGCCAGGAACAGGAATGCCGGTGCGACTTCGTTGGGCTGTCCGGGACGGCCCATCGGGGTCTTCTCGCCGAAGGTCGCCAGTTTCTCGGGGCTTGATCCGCCCATCGGGTTGAGCGGTGTCCAGATCGGCCCCGGCGCGACCGCATTGACGCGGATCCCCTCTTTCACCAGATTTTCCGACAGCGATCGAGTAAAAGCAGTGATCGCGCCCTTGGTCGAGGAATAGTCGAGCAGTTCGGGTTCACCCAAATACATTGTTACCGAGGTGCAATTGATGATCGCCGAACCATTTTTCAAATGCGGTCGCGCCGCCTGGGTCAGGAAGAACATCGAGTAAATGTTGGTCTGAAAGGTGCGCTTCAACTGCTCTTCGCTAATGTCGGTGATTTCCTTGTCGGAGTGTTGCTCGCCGGCATTGTTGACCAAAATGTCGAGCCCACCGAAGGTTTCGACGACCTTGCGAACGGCCTCGTCGCAAAACGCTTTCACGCCGAGGTCGCCGGCAATGATGATCGCTCGCGCACCTTCTTTTTCGCACGCCTGCTTGGTCGCTTCGGCATCCTCATGCTCGCACAAATAGAGGATCGCGACATTGGCGCCTTCCCGCGCGAACAGCACTGCGGTCGCGCGGCCGATCCCGCTGTCGGCGCCGGTGATCAGCGCGATCTTGTCTTCAAGTCGCCCTGATCCGGGATATCGGGGCAGCCACTCCGGCGCTGGGGTCAGCTCATACTCGTTCCCGGGCAGCGCATCTTCGTGAATCATCGGCTCGACAGTATCGGACATCCTGGTCTCCCTTTGGGAAGCGTAACGCCGTACCCGAGTTGGCGTTTCATCGTCGCCGCGGATTGCCGTCGCCCGACCGCGTCTCATCGGGCGTCTCGGCGACGGGTACCGCGCCTTTCCGGTCGAGCTCCATCCAGTCGCGGAAGTCGAGATGGTAAAGCATGTCCATCACCTCGAATTCGAGCCCGCCGGGCTGCGACGTGCTGCTGTTCCACAGCGCCACCACGCCACTTTTCAGCTTGGGGTCGAACAGGATCAGTGAGCGATAGCCGTTGATCCCGCCGCGATGGCCGACGATCCGGTGGCCGACATAATCATAGCTTCTCCAGCCATAGCCATAATAAGGCTTGTCGACCCGCTCGCGGAACTTGCGCAAGCGGCTGAGCTCGCCCGGGGTCGAAACCAGGGGCGCGTGGATCGTCTCGAGCAGCTTTGGGCTCAACACGGTCGGCATGCCGCCCATCTGGGCGATCATCCACAGCGCCATATCCTTGATATTGCTGTTGACCCCGCCCGCTGCCGGCACCCGATAATATACATCGCTCATCGGCAGTTCGCGGCGCCCTGCGGCATGCGGCCGGGCCCAGCTTGGGGCGTTCTCCAGTCCGGCGCGGGTGACGCTTGCCGAGGTCATGCCGAGCGGCTTGAACAGCAAGTCTGGGACCGCCTGCTGATATGGCTCGCCCATCGCGCTTGCGACCGCCTCGCTCGACGCGTCGAAGGCGATATTCTGGTAGCTCCAGCACGTCCCCGGCGCGCACAGCGAGGCCAGCGAGCCAAGCGTCTGGCGGATGAAGCGCGGATCCTCGCCCGCTTCCAATTTGTCGTCATATGCGTTGCGGTAGATACCAAGCCGGTGGCTCAGCACGTCCCCCAGAGTGGCGCTATATTCGGTCCCGCCGGGCAGCCTGAGCGTCTTCGAATAATGCGCGATCGGGGCATTGAAGTCGAGCTTGCCCTGTTCGGCCAGCTTCGCCGCCGCCGTCCCGGCCACGCCTTTCGACACCGATGCCCAGCGGAACACCGTCATCGGGGTCACCATGTCGCCCGACCCGGCGATTGTTTCGCCATAGCCGTGAAGAAAGGTAATCCGGCCATTCTCGACCACCCCGACCGCCATCCCGACCATCGACGGCTGCTGCGCCATGCGCTGCAGGCGCTGGTCGAGCTTCGCATAATCGACGTCGCGGCGGGCGGCGGGCGAGACTTTGGCGAGCGACAGATAAGATGCGGCGGCGCGGGTCTCGGCATTTTTCTCGGCGCCGAGGCGAAGCACGTTCCCGCTTATCGCGAGCCCGCCCACGACCAGCGCAAGTCCGCCCAGCCCGATTTGCAATTGCCGTTTCAAAAGAAGATCTTCCTCCCGCCTGAAGCGCTGTGGCTTGGCTCGTCGCTGCGCTCAATCGGCGCTCTTGCACGCTGCGCCGAAACGAGTGCAGGCCACGACGAACGCCGCCCGAACTGGCATATATGCCCAAGCTCGCCTAAAGGCCCGACCACAATGAGCAATCGATGCAATTCCTGAAGACCCTGCTGTGGGTGCTGATCGCGGTACTGGTCGCGATCATCGCGAGCAACAATTGGCGCGACGTCACCATCGACCTGTGGAGCAATCTGCAGGCCGACATCAAGATCCCGGTGCTGCTCGCGGCGGCGTTCATCGCGGGTTTATTGCCCACATGGCTGGTGATGCGCGGCAAATTGTGGCGGTTGAAGCGCCGTATCGCGCTCGATGTGCCGTCCGTGCCGGCGCCACCCGCGTCGACCCCGACCGCCCTGCAGGAGATCGATGCATGACCAGCCGCATCTATGTCGCGCTCGACACCCCCGACCTCGACCGCGCCAAGACGCTTGCCAAGGCGGTCAAACGGCATGCCGGCGGGCTCAAGCTGGGCCTCGAATTCTTTGCTGCCAATGGCCCAGCAGGGGTCGCAGACCTGGCCCATGAAGGGCTGCCGATCTTCCTCGATCTGAAGCTCCACGACATCCCCAACACCGTCGCCAAGGCGGTCCAGGCGTTGCGCGGGCTCGAACCCGCCATTCTCACCGTCCACGCCGCCGGCGGCCGCGCCATGCTCGAGGAAGCCAAAGCTTGCGCGCCCGCCTCGACCAAGGTCGTCGCGGTTACCCTCCTGACCAGTCTCGACACCACCGATCTCAGCGACATCGGGGTCGGCGGGACTGCCCATGATCAGGTCGCGCGCCTCGCCGATCTGGCACGCGAAGCCGGGCTCGACGGGATCGTCTGCTCGGGTGCCGAAGTCGCCGCCGTGCGCCGCGGCTGGCACGACGGTTTCTTCGTCGTCCCCGGGGTTCGCCCCGCCGACGGCGCGACCGGCGACCAGAAACGCGTGATCACCCCGCGCGCGGCGATCGACGCCGGTGCCTCGATCCTGGTCATCGGCCGCCCGGTCACCGCCGCCGAGGACCCCGACGCCGCGCTCCGCGCAATCGCGGCGACGCTGTAACCCGATGGAGAGTAAGACATGAGCTGGCTGAGCCGCGTTCGCGCCGGAATCCCTTTCCTGCCCAAGCGGCAGACCGCCGACAATCTGTGGCACAAGTGCAAGAAGTGCGACGCAATGGTGTTCACCAAGGAGTGGGAGGATAATCTGTTCTGCTGCCCGCGCTGCGACCATCATGACCGGATCGGCCCCAAGGCGCGGTTCGCGCAAGTGTTCGACGGCGGCAAGTACAAGCTGATCGCCTCGCCCGACGTGCGCGAGGATCCGCTCAAGTTCCGCGACACCAAGCGTTATTCGGAGCGCCTCAAGGCGGCCCGCGCCGCAACCGACGAGAAGGATGCCTTGCTCAACGCCGAAGGGCTGATCGGTCGCCGCAAGGTGGTCGTCGGGGTGCAGGATTTCGCCTTCATGGGCGGATCGATGGGGATCGGCGTCGGCGCCGCCTTCCTGTCGGGGGTGCGCGCCGCAATCGCCGCCAAGGTCCCCTACATATTGTTCACCGCCGCCGGGGGCGCGCGGATGCAGGAGGGTATCCTGTCCTTGATGCAGATGCCGCGTACCACCGTGGCGCTGGCCCAATTGAAGGAAGCCGGCCTGCCCTACATCGTCGTGTTGACCGACCCGACCACTGGCGGGGTCACCGCTTCCTATGCGATGCTCGGCGACATCCAATTGGCCGAGCCCGACGCCTTGATCGGGTTCGCCGGGCAGCGCGTGATCGAGCAGACCATCCGCGAGAAGTTGCCCGAGGGCTTCCAGCGCGCCGAATATTTGCTCGAGCATGGCATCATCGACATGGTGGTGCGCCGCCACGAGCTCAAGGATCGCCTCGCGACGCTGGTCGATTATCTCGCGCCATCGCGGTCCAAGGGCAAGAAAGCCGCTGCGTGAAGGAAGTCGTGCGGGCCGACGATCCGCGGCTCGCTGCGCTGATCGCGCGGCAGGCGACGCAAGCCGCAGACGACGACCAGATCGGGCTCGACCGGATCATCGCGCTGCTCGACGCGCTCGGTCGCCCGCACGACGATCTGCCCCCCGTGTTCCATGTCGCCGGGACCAACGGCAAGGGCTCGACTTGCGCCTTCCTCCGCGCTGGATTGGAGGCGGCCGGGCACCGGGTCCACGTCTTCACCAGCCCGCACCTCGTCCGCTACAATGAGCGCATCCGCCTCACCGGGACGCTGATCACCGATGCGCAACTCGCCGACGTCATGGCGCGCGTGCTCGACGCCAATGACGCGGTCGGGGGCAGCCTGTTCGAGGTCAATACCGCCGCCGCCTTCCTCGCCTTTGCCGCCACCCCGGCCGACGCGGTAGTGCTCGAAGTCGGGCTCGGCGGGCGGCTCGACGCAACCAACGTCATCGCCGCGCCACTCGTCACGGGAATCGCCAGCATTGGTCTCGATCACCAGCATTTCCTGGGCGACACGCTCGCCGAAATCGCCCGCGAAAAAGCCGGCATCGCGCGCCGCGACGTGTCGCTGGTCTGTCTCGCTCAGCCCGCCGAAGCCCGCGCTGCAATCGAGCAGGTCGCCGCCGCTATCGGCGCTCCGCTTCTCCTCGAAGCCCGCGACTGGCACCTCGACCCGTCGCTCGTCCCCGCGCTTCCCGGCGCGCACCAGGTCCGCAACGCCAACCTCGCCTGGCAAATGCTGTCCGCGCAGGATCGCCTCACCGTCCCGCGCGACACCTTCCTGAACGCCATCGCCGCTGCCACCTGGCCCGCCCGCTTCCAGCGCCTCGCCGACGGCCCGCTCACCCACGGCGTCGAAACCTGGCTCGACGGTGCGCATAATACAGACGCCGCCGCCGCCCTCGCCGCCTTGCTCGAGGCACGCGGTCCGATGCACCTGATCCTCGGCATTCTCGCCAACAAGGACGCTGCAGGAATCGTCGAACTGCTCGCGCCTCACGCTCTGTCGCTGACCTTCGTCCCCATTCCCGACCACGATGCACACCAACCGGCCGACCTCGCCGCGCGTTTCAATGGCAACGCCGCCGCAAGCCTCGAGCAAGCCCTCGCCGACCTCCCCGCCCCGCGCCTCATCGCCGGCTCGCTCTACCTCGCCGGATCTGCGCTCACAGCCAACCGCGAGCGACCCGACTAATTCTCAGCCGAATTGGCGCGCACATCGCCGTCACCTTCGGTCCCTGCCGTCCCGATCGAGCTATCGACCAGCCCGGCGCGCATCATCCACCAGAACAACAGGATCCCCGGCAGCGCCGCGAGCGTGGTAAGCAGATAGAAGTTCGAATAGCCCATGCCCTCGACCAGCGCGCCCGCGCTGGTGCCGGTGATTAACCGTCCGACGATGCTCGCCGCCGCCGAGATCAACGCATATTGCGACGCGGTGAAGCGCAAATCGCACAGTGCCGAGAAGTAAGCGACCACCGTCACCCCGCCGATCCCGCTGGCGAAATTCTCGAACGCGATCGTGCCCGCCAGTCCCCAATTGCTGTGACCCGCCTGCGCCAGCAGTGCGAAGCTGAAATTGGAGACGCCCATCAGCACCAGGCTGATCAGCACCGACTTCTTCATTCCAAGCTTCGAATAGAGCACGCCGCCGACGAAAATGCCGATCAGATAAGCCCAGAAACCAACCCCGATATCATAGATCGCAATCTCGTCATTGCTGAAACCGAGGTCGTCGAGCAGCAGCCGAAGCGTCAGATTGGCCAGCGTGTCGCCGATCTTGTGGAGAAGGATGAACAGCAGCACGAGGAACGCGCCCTGCCGCTGGAAGAATTCGGTGAACGGCCGATAGACCGCGCCGAGCGCTTCGCTCATCCCGCGCCTTCGCTGCGGTTCGCGATGCCGTTCGGGCTCGCCGTAAATCAGCCCGGTCAACATCGCCGGAAGCGCGAAGGCGGCGCAGGCGAGATAGGCAATTTCCCACCCGACCCGCGCTGCCAGCACCAGTGCCAGCGCCCCCGCCGCGACCGACCCGATGCGCCAGCCATATTGCACCATGCCCGACCCGACGCCCAACTGGCGCGGCTTCAAAATCTCGATCCGATATGCGTCGATGACGATGTCGAAGGTCGCCCCCGCGAGCCCGACCAGCACCGCCGCCCAGGCCGTTGCAAGCAAGCTCGCCGAGGGATCGACGAACGCCAGATTGGCGACCGCCGCAATTACCAGCACTCCGCTCAGAAGCAGCCACGACACCCGCTGCCCCAATCGCCCGAGGATGGGCAGCCGCACCCCGTCGACCACCCACGCCCACAGGAATTTGAGATTGTAGACGAGGAAGGCGAGGCTGAAGGCGGTGATGCTCTTCTTGTCGAGCCCGTCCTGCGCCAGCCGCGTGGTCAGCGTCGCGCCGATCATCGCATAGGGAAAGCCCGACGACACGCCGAGGAAGAAAGCGGCGATCGGCGCGGCCTCGGTATAAGGCCGTAATCCTTCGGGAAGCGACGCGCGCCAGCCGAGGTCCGTATCTGCCCGCGCTGCCGCCATCTAATTGCTCCCGCTCGAAAGTCGGCCATGCTAGCAGCGAAAAAGGCCCTGACCAGTGGCTTGAGTTTCTTAAAATTAGAGGGCAACCTGGGTTAATGGATGCACCGATTTTTCCCCGCCCCACTCCCGGACAACTCGCCCTCGCCGAAGCGTTGATCCGGGGCGAAGCCTCGCTCGGCAGCGAAATCCAGACGCTCGCCGCCTCGGTCTATACCGACCCCGAACGGTTCGAGGCCGAGAAGAAAGCGTTGTTCGCCAAGCTCCCGCTGCTGCTCGCCCCGTCGGCTCTGCTCCCGCGCAACAATGTCGCGGTGGCGCATGACGGCTATGGCCTGCCGTTGATCCTCAGTCGCGATGCGCAGGGCGAGGCACATGTCATGGCCAATGTATGCCGCCATCGCGGCACGCGTTTGCTCGACAGCGAGGATCCGGTGCCCGCGGCGCGGATCGTCTGCCCCTATCACGCCTGGACCTATCGGTCGGACGGCAGCCTGCTCGGCCTGCCCCGCGCCGATTGCTTCCCCGGCTTCGACAAGGACGCCCATTCGCTGATTCGCTTCCGTGATTTCGAATGCGGCGGGATGATCTGGTATTCGCACGACGGGCAAGAGGATTTCGCCGAGATAGACATGCTGTGCCAGGATTTCGACGCCTTCGGAATCGCCTCGCACCACCTCTACAAGCGCAAGACCCACGCCGTCGCC
>JAJAZM010000109.1 GCA_026785645.1 Sphingomonas bacterium
CCGCAATCGCCGGCTCGATCAGCTCGATCTCCTCGCGGCCGAGCGCGCCGACTTCGCCCGAATGGGGGTTGAGCGCGGCAATTGCGAGGAGCGGCTCGGCGATCACGAAATTGCGCTGCAGGCCGCGCAAGGTGGCGCGGGCGCGGGCCTCGATCAGCTGGGAGTTCAGCGCGGCGGGGACTGCACAGAGTGGAATATGGGTGGTGACGGGGACGGTGCGCAGGGTCGGCCCGACCAGCATCATCGCGACATTGCCGGGCGAGATGCCGCACCGCTCGGCGACGAACTCGGTCTGGCCTGGGTGGGCGAAACCGATCGCGTAAAGCTGCTGCTTGCTGACCGGGCCGGTGACCACCGCAGCGGCGGTGCCCGATCGCGCCAGCCCGACCGCAAGCTCGAGCGAATCGAGCGAGCAATGCGCGCCGACGGTCGACGGATGGCCCGGGCGATGAACTTCGTTGCAGGGGATATGAAGGATCGGCAGCCCGACATCATATGCCGCATCGGCATCGCGCAAATCGTCGATCGGTTCGACCGGGCCGTCCCATACCAGTTCGAGGCTGCGCGCATCACCGACTGCGACGAATGGCGGCAAGCCGAAGGCGGCGCGATTGTCCCAGCATTTGGCGACCACCTCGGGGCCGATCCCGGCGGGGTCTCCAAGCGAAACTGCGAGGGGGGGAAGGTGGGCGGACGCCATAAAGTCCGCCTTACCCGCTCACCCTAGCGAAAGTCGATGATCGCATCGCGGCGGAGATCGCGCAGGTAGCGGCGGGCGCGCATGTTGATTCGTTCCTCGTTCATCTGCGCCATCACCGTTTCATAGGTCGGCATGCTCGGATTGACCTCGTCGCGGCCGCAGATGACGAGCACCCGCACGCCTTCGGTGAGCGATCCGAACGGGCGGGTCGCCTGGCCGACCTGCATCGGCAGCATCATCTCCTGCAGCGCGCCGGGAAGATCCTTCAACTTGACTCCTTCGGACTGGACCACTTCGGCGTTGAAGTCGGCGGCCAGCTTGTCCGCCCCGCCGCATCCGCCGACATTGAGCGCCGCTGCGGCGAAGCGCGCGACGATCGGCTCGGCCTGGGCCTTGCTGGTGCCCGCCGGGAAGTTGACCGAAACCTGCTTCAAATTGAGCTCGGCCGCACGCGGATCGGCGGTCAGCACCTTGCGCGTGTCCTGAACTGCGACAATCGACACGCCGCCGGGGACGGCGATCGGGCTCGAAAGCTGCCCGGTCTGGAGCGTGCGCACCGCTTCGGCGATCGAATCGGGCAGCTGTTCGGGGCGGACCCAGCCGAGATCGCCACCAACCGCGGCGGTCGATGCCTCGGAATATTGGCGGGCATAAGCGACGAACGAGCCGCCCTTGCGCAACGCATCGACGATCTGGTTGGCGTTGGTCATCGCCTGCGCCGCATTGGCCGAGGTCGCCGCCAGGAAGATTTCGCCGACCCTATACTCCTGTGTGCCCTTGGACGCTTCCATCCGCTCGATCACCGCTTTGACTTCATCGTCGCCGACGCTGATCCCGCTTTCGATCTTGGCGCTCTGCAGCCGGCGCCACGAGATTTCGCCGAGGATCTGGCGGCGGATCGAGCGGATCGAGGAACCGCGCGCCTGGAGATAGCCGGCCATCTGCTCGGGGGTCTGCTTGACGTTGCCCGCGACGCGCTTGACCGTGCGATCGACATCGCCCTCGTCGACCTTGATTTCGGCCGCCTTGGCCGCCTGGATCTGGAGCGATTCGTCGATCAGGTTGCGAAGCACCTGCAAGCGCAGCCGCTCGAGCTCGGTGGCGGGAATTTCACCGTCATTCGCAATCGCCAGCAGCGCCAGGCGCTGGTCGATGTCGGTCTGGGTGATGATCTCGCCATTGATGATCGCGGTGGCCTTGACCACCGACGGCAGGCTGGTGCCGAACACCGTCGGGTTGGTCGGCAGGTTGAGCACGCTGGTGCTGCTGGCCGGCTGGTCCTGCGCCGATGCGGTTCCGGTGGCTGCAATCGCCATGCCCAGTGCGCCAAGCGTCGCAATGGAAACTGCCTTGGTCCTGATCATTGATACTCCCACCCTCAAATTCCTTGTCATTCAATCATTTGTCGTCGTGCCCGTAACCATTATTCGCTGAACGCAGGGTTAGCGGCCGAGCCCCTTCAAGGCGATTCGAAGCGAAAAGGTACTGCCTTTGCGGAATTCGCCGATGCGCTCATAGTCGCGCTTCCACGACAGGCCAAGCTCCAGGCATTCGTCCTCGTAGGTGACCCCGAGGCGGTGCCGCACCGGCTCGAAGCCATCGGCCAGCACCAGCGGATCTTCCTTCTTGTCGGTGAGGTCGAGCACGGTTGCCCCGAACACCGACCAGTAACGCGCGAATTTGACGCGAGCGGCGAGCCGAAGCTCCTCCTTGTCGCGCAGATCCTCGACCGAAATCCCAATGTCGCGGTTGAGCCGAAGGTAGCCGAGCTGGACAAAGGTTTCATCGGTGCCGACGGTCAGGTCGAGCTCGTTGCGGCGCGGCGCCAGATTGTCCTTGTCGATCCGGAAGCGGTGGGTCAGATCGACCAGTCGCCCGAAGCGCACCCGGGTGCGGCCGACGATGTCCGACCAGCGGTCGGTCAGGCCGGTGCCGTCGGGGAAAATGCTCTCGCTGCGGGTCAACCGGTAACTCTGGCCGATGATCGTCGAGATCGAGACGTTGGGCCGGTCGAGTGCATATTCGATACCGTAAGTGATGCGCGAGCCGTCTTCCCAGCGGTCGTATCCGGGGAAGCGGTTGAGCGCGAACAGATTGCTGTCCTCAAGATCGATCGAGCGCGCATCCTCGTTGGGGATGACGAGGTTGGGGGTCGGCGGGGTCAGCACCAGCTGAACCCGCGGCGTGATCCGCTGGGTGCCGCCGAACGCCGGGCCGATGAACGGCCAGCGCATGTCGGCGGCCAAGGCGGCTATTCCGCGCGCGTGCCAGCCGTCGGTCCCGGCATAAGCCGCGCCCGCGGTCTTGGCGCTGTCGCTGGTGTGATAGAGATCGCCGCGCGCAAAGGCGGTGAAGGTCACATCCTGCCCCATCCGGGTGATGGTCCGCAAATCCCACCGCGCGCTGAGGAAGGCGCGCTGGGTGTCCTGCCCGTCGATGCGCAGGATGGCGAGGCTGTTGGCCTGCAGCTGGACCTTGCCCCCGAGCACCGGATCATCGAGCAGGAAGCGCGCGTCGATCGCCGGGAGCGCGATTGGAATCTGTTTCTGGACATCATCGACGCGAAGGCCCTGGAATGCCCAGCCGGCGATCGAGATGTAGCTTCGCGTGTCGATCCGCTCGACATCGATGAAATTGCGCAGCACGTCGTCGCGGCTGATGTCGTAGCGGCGGGTGACGGTCTTGTCGGATGCGGCGCGGAGCGATCCGGTGATGCTCCAGTAGGGATCGAGCTGGAACTTGCCATTGGCTTCGACATAGCCGCGGAAATTGCGGCGCTTGTTGAAGCTGAGCGCATCCGGATCGGGATCGTCGATCCGTCCGTAGGTGACGAAGGCGCCGATCTGGTAGGCGCCCTTGCCCGTCAAATTGCGGAACCGGCCTTCGAGCGCGGGTAGCGTCTTGGAATAGATATGCGGGGTCAGCGTGAGATCGCGATTGGGAGCGAACCGCCAATAATAAGGCACCGCAAGCTCGACCCCGTTCGAGCTGGAGTAAGCGATCTCGGGGATGAGCGCGCCCGAGATCCCGCCCGACCCGCCGCCGCCGGTGCCGACACTGAAGATCGGCAGCAGCGGCAGGGTGATCCCGAACAGGCTGATCCGCCCGCCGACGAAGCGCAGCCGGTTGGTTGCATTATCCTGCACCACCCGCGCCGCGACGATCTTCCAGCTCGGGTTTTTGGGACAGCCCGCTGGAGTGGTAACCGGGCAGGGCGAGTAGACTGCATTTTCGAGCGTGGTGATGCCGCCGACGCGGGTGGCGCGGGTCGCCGCGATCCGCCCGCCGCTGTCGAGCACCACCAGCAGATTGTCGATCACCCCGTCGCGCAACGAGTCGGTCAGCGTGACCCGGTCGCTGACCAATTTGTCGCCCTCGGGATTGACCACCACGACATTGCCGTCGGCGCGCACTTCGCCGGTCTTGCGATCCCAGGTGACGCGGTCGGCGGCGAGGTAATTGCCGTCGCGGTCCATCCGCACCTGGCCGGTGGCGGTGACGAGGTCGGCTTCGCTGTCGTAACTTGCCTCGTCGGCGCTGAAATTGATCTGCGGCTCGGCGGTGGCGGGCGCTCGCGTGGCTGGCGAGCGCGGCGGCGTGGCCGGTTCCTCGGTCGGGCGCGCCTCGGCGGGCTGCGCTTGCGCGGCGGTTGCTGCCCCCGGCCACGCCAGGACGATTGGCAACGCGGTCCAGCCCAACCATGTCTTGTTTACGCTCAAGTCGACCCCGCCCGGCACGTCACTTCGTGCTTCGCCTATTGCACCTTGCCTTGGCAGCGGCAATCCGCCTTGCGTCCAATCGACCAACATCGGCGCTTTGCTTGGGGGTTGGTCCGGCCTAAAGGCCTTGATCGTTTCGATTACCAGAACAATCCCGAGGATCCGCCCCAAGATGAAAATCAGCTTCGCCGACAGCCGCCCGGATGGTGACTATGCACTGGTCGTCCCGGTTGCGGGCAAGAGCGGCAGCGATGTCGTGCGCAGCCTCGGCGGCGGGATCGACGCAGCGCTTCGCCGCCAGCGGTTCGAGGGCGAGCCGAGCGCGGTCGCCGAGCATTTCGTCAACGACCGGCGGATCGTCGCGATCGGCACCGGCGACGCAATTTCGCCAGCCGACGCGGCCGAGAAGCTTGGCGGCGCGGCGGTGGCGCGGCTGCTGATCTCGGGCGAGAGCCATGCGGTAATCGACCTCACCGGGCTCGGTTATGATGCCGATGCGGCCGCCAGGGTTGCGCTCGCGGCGGCGCTTCGCGGCTGGCGGTTCGATGTCTATCGCACCAAGTTGAAGGACAAGCAGAAGCCGACCCTGACTGCAGTGACGATCGTCGGTGCGGGCGCGGGTGCGGCGGTTCGCTGGACGTCGCGCTATGCACCGCTGGTCGAAGGCGTGACGCTGACCCGCGAACTGGTCACCGAGCCGGCCAACATCATCTACCCCGAAAGCTTCGTCGAGCGGGTCAAGGCCAGCGTCGAAGGGCTTGGGCTGGAGATTGAAGTGCTCGACGGCGCGGCGATGGATGCGCTCGGCATGGGCTCGTTGCTCGGGGTCGCGCAGGGCTCGGTCCGCGCGCCGGCGATGCTGATCATGCGCTGGAATGGCGGCACCGCTGGCGACGCGCCGGTGGCATTGCTCGGCAAGGGTGTGACCTTCGACACCGGCGGAATCTCGATCAAGCCCGCCGCGGGCATGGAATCGATGAAGTGGGACATGGGCGGCGCGGGCGCGGTGGTCGGCGCGATGAAGGCGCTCGCCGGACGCAAGGCCAAGGCCAATGTCGTCGGCGTGTGCGGGATGGTCGAGAATATGCCCGACGGCAATGCCCAGCGCCCGGGTGACGTCGTGACGTCAATGTCGGGCCAGACG
>JAJAZM010000110.1 GCA_026785645.1 Sphingomonas bacterium
GTCGGCGAGAATTTGTGCAGCAGGATGTCGCCCTCCTCGAGCGTCATCAGCCGCGCTTTCCACTCGGGCGGGATCGGGCTTTCCTGGGTCAGCAACGGGCGGGTTCCGAACTGGAAGGCGATCTGCCCGAGTTCGGGATTGTCGATCCAATTGTCCCATTCGTCGAGGTTCCACACGCCGCCGGCCATGACGATCGGAAGGCTGTCGGATATCCCACCATCGCGCATCACCTCGCGCAATTCCTTGACCCGCGGATAGGGATCCTGCGGCTTTTTCGGATCCTCGGCGTTGCTCAGGCCATTGTGCCCGCCAGCCAGCCACGGATCCTCGTAGACCACCGCGCCGAGCCATTCGGCGGTCTTCGAATAGGCCCGCTTCCACAAGGCGCGAAAGGCACGGCCCGAGCTGATGATCGGGAGGTAATGGACGCTGTGAGCGGCCGCAATTTCGGACAATTTATACGGCATGCCGGCGCCGCACGTCACGCCCGCGACCTTGCCGCGAGTGCGTTCGAGCACGCCGTTGAGGATCGGCTGCGCACCGCCCATTTCCCATAGCACATTGATGTTGATCGCGCCGCGCCCGTTGGCGATCTCGTGCGCGCGCTCGACCTGCGCGACGGCACCCTCGATGCCGTAATGGATCAGCTCATGCTGGCGCTCCTTGCGGGTCAGCTGGTGATAGACCTGGGGGATGATCCGGCCCTCGGGATCATAGCTGTCGGCATTGACTGCGGAGACGGTGCCGATGCCTCCAGCGGCAGCCCAGGCACCCGAACTGGCATGGTTGGTGGCGGAAACGCCCTTGCCGCCTTCGACCAGCGGCCATACTTCGCGGCCGCCGTAGAGGATCGGCTTCAAGCCCTTGAACAATCTCGTCACTCCTAGAAAACTTGCGCGCCCTATACCCCCGCTACAACGCCGTGGCGAGCGCCTTAGGTCAGCGAATAATCGAGTCCGATGTCGACCGCCGGCGCCGACTGGGTGATCCGACCAACCGAAATATAGGTCACCCCGGTCTCGGCAATGCCGCGGATCGTATCGAGCCGCACCCCGCCCGAGGCTTCGAGCGGAACCCGCCCCGCGACCAATCCCACCGCCGCGCGTAATTGCTCATTGCTCATGTTGTCGAGCAGCAACCGGTTCGCTCCAGCTTCGAGCGCCGGTTCGATCTGCGCGATGCGATCGACCTCGACCTGGATCTGCAGCCCGGTATCGGCCGCCACCGCTGCGCGGACGGCCGCTTCGACCGATCCCGCAACGCCGACATGATTATCCTTGATCAGCAGGCCATCATCCATCCGCATCCGGTGATTCTCGGCGCCGCCCATCCGCGCCGCATATTTTTCCAGCAGGCGAAGCCCCGGAATGGTCTTGCGCGTATCGAGCAGGATCGCGCCGGTGCCCGCGATCGCGTCGACATAGGTGCGGGTCAGCGTCGCAATGCCCGACAGATGCTGCAGCGTGTTGAGCGCCGACCGCTCGGCGGCAAGCATCGCCCGCGCATTGCCCTTGAGCGTGATCAGCACCGTCCCCGTCTCGACCCGGTCGCCGTCGGCCACCGCCGCACTGATCCGCACCTCGCGATCGAGAGTAAGGAAGAAGGCGATGGCGATATCGATCCCTGCCACCACGATCGGCTCGCGGCAGTTCATCGTCGCGGTGAAGCGCGCGTCGGGGTCGATCGTCGCCCGGCTGGTCACGTCGCCGCCCGAGCCCATGTCCTCGGCCAGCACGCGGCGGACAAACTCGCTCAGGTCGAACTGCGCAAGGTCGTTGGAATCGATGGTTTCGGTGTCCAGGTTCATCGCGGAGCCCTACGCCGAGTGACCGCTATCGAACAAGCTTAAGACGGCCGCTCGGTGGCGACTTTTTCGCCGCTGGCAAGCTCCCACTGGGAGTCGTGCCGTTCGAAGAACTGGCTGTCGCCCGAGACGAATTCGGCGCCGTCCCAACGCTGGATGGTGACCCTCACCCCGCTGCCGTCGATCTCGATCCGGTTGAAGCTTTGCAATTCGTCGCGGGTGCGGGTCGAAGTCGCAGTCCCGGCCTGGATCACCAGTGCCTTGCCCGCGCCGGTCGCCAGGCTCGCCGCATCATTGACCGAGGCGCGGTGATTATGCCCCGCGAGCAGCAAGTCGACCCCGGAATCGGCGATGGCGTCGAGCGCCAGTTCCTGATGCTCCATCACATGACCAAGCTCGGGCCCGTCGCCGATCGGGAGCGCGAACAGCGGATGATGGGTGACCAGGATTCGCGGCTGGTTAGTGTTGGATTTGGCAAAGGTGTCGCGGATCATCGTCATTTGTTCATGGCTAACATGGCCGTTCTTGAAGGTCAGCGATCGCGCGGTGTTGATCCCCAGCACCGCCGCGCCTGCGACTTCGATATAGGGGCACAAGCTATCGTCGATATAGCGCTTGTAGCGTGTCAGCGGAGACAGGAAGCGGCGAAAAACGTCGTACAAAGGCACATCATGATTGCCCGGCACGGCGAGCACTTCATGCCCCGCGTCGCGGATCCGCAGCAGGAAGGCGGCGGCTTCCTCGAACTGCTCGGTCCGCGCGCGCTGGGTAAAATCGCCCGAGATGACCACCAGATCGGCGGCTTCCTCATCGAGCCGCTTTTCGACCGCGGTGACGAGCACTGGATCATGCGCGCCGAAGTGAAGATCGGACAGGTGGATCAAGCGGGGCATGAGCCGATAACGCCGCTCGCCGCCGCTGGTTCAGCTTGCGCGGTCATTTCGCGCCACTATGCCAATCGCGATGGACCGGACCCAAGCCAATAGCGGCACCCGCTCGGTGGACGACCGACTGACGTTCGACGTCGCCAAACTCGACACGTGGATGGCCGCCAATGTCGCTGATTTCGGTGGGCCGCTGTCAGTCAGCCAGTTCAAGGGCGGCCAGTCCAACCCGACCTATCGCCTCGACACGCCTGCCCGGCTCAACACCCCGGCCCGCTCCTACGTCCTGCGCCGCAAGCCACCCGGGCCGTTGCTGCCCGGCGCGCATGCCGTCGAGCGCGAGGCGCGGGTGATGGCGGCGCTCGGGACGGTCGAGTTCCCGGTACCGCAAATCCACGGCTTGTGCGAGGATGACAGCATCATCGGCACCGCCTTTTTCGTGATGGACATGGTCGAGGGGCGGATCATTTGGGACCCGACCTTCCCCGGCCTGTCCACCGCCGACCGCGCCGCGCATTTCGATGCGATGAACGCGACCATCGCCGAGCTTCACATGATCGATCCGGCCACGGTCGGGCTTGGCGATTATGGCCGCCCGTCCAACTTCGTCGAGCGTCAGGTGGCGCGCTGGTCGAAGCAATATGAAGGCGACGTCGAGGCCGGCCGGGTGCCGGCGATGGATCGGCTGGTCGAATGGCTGCGCGCCAACCTGCCCCCCGACAGCGGCAACGCGCGCGTCGTCCATGGCGATTTTCGCTGCGACAACATGATTTTCGCCGCCGATGGCCCGCGGGTTGCGGCTGTGCTCGACTGGGAATTGTCGACGCTCGGCGATCCGGCGGCCGATTTCGTCTATCATCTGATGATGTACCGCATGCCGTCGGGGATGTTCACCGGTCTCGACGGGCTCGATTTCCCGGCGCTCGGGATCCCCAGCGAAGCTGACTATGTTGCTGCTTATTGCCGCCGCACGGGGCGCGATCACCTGCAGCATATCGATTATCTGATGGCCTTCGTGATGTTTCGGCTGGCGGCCATCACCCATGGCATTCGCGGTCGGCTGGCGCGCGGCAATGCGTCGTCCGATCATGCCGCCGCGACCGCCGCATTGACCGAACCGCTGGCCGACCTCGCCTGGCGCCAGGTCCAATCCGCTCGTCTGTGACCAGGCACTCGCTGTCGCATCGTGGGACAAGCTAACCCCGCGCACTCGCCTTATAGCTTATACAAAGTTAAGGATGACGCCGATAACGACTCGATAATCATTCGAGCGGGGGAGCGTCGGCATCGGGTGGACAAGCCGTTGAAATGGCCAAAAGCGGAGACTCGCATCGCTGCGAGGCTGCCGTCGCTTGCCTCAATATCGA
>JAJAZM010000111.1 GCA_026785645.1 Sphingomonas bacterium
ACGAGAATGCCAAGGGCAAGGGCCGCATCGTGATGGCCACGGTCAAGGGCGACGTCCACGATATCGGCAAGAACATCGTCGGGGTCGTGCTCCAGTGCAACGGCTATGAAGTGATCGACCTCGGCGTGATGACCCCGTGGATGGAGATCCTCGAGACCGCCAACGACAACAATGCCGACATGATCGGCCTCAGTGGCCTGATCACCCCGTCGCTCGACGAGATGGTCACCGTCGCGAGCGAGATGGAGCGCGCCGGGATGGTCATGCCGCTGCTGATCGGCGGCGCGACCACCAGCCGCGCGCATACCGCGCTGCGCATCGCGCCGGCTTATTCGGGCCCGGTGATCCACGTGCTCGACGCCAGCCGCGCGGTCGGGGTCGCCTCGGCATTGGTTAGCGACGGGCCGCAGAAGGCCGAGCTGATCGGATCGACCGCCGCCGATTATGACGCGATCCGGATCGCCCGATCGGGCCGCGCCGCGCATGATCTGGCAAGCATCGACGAAGCCCGCGCCAACCGTTTCCCGTTCGATCCCGAGGGCAAGGCACCGCCGCCACTGAAGCCCGGGCTCCACCAGTTCGGCGAATGGCCGCTGCGCGATCTGAAAGCGCATATCGACTGGACGCCGTTTTTCCGCGCGTGGGAATTGGCGGGCAATTATCCCGCCATCCTCACCGATCCGGTGGTCGGCGAAAGCGCCAGCAGCCTGTTCGCCGATGCGCAAGCGATGCTCGACCGGATCATCACTGAACATTGGCTCAGGCCGAGCGGCGTCGTCGGCCTGTGGCGCTGCCGCCGCGACGGCGACGATGTGGTGGCGCTGGCGGGCAATGCCGAGGTGCGGCTGCCGTTCCTCCGCCAGCAAGTCCGAAAACGCGGTGCAGGGCAGGGGGGTCGCGCCAACATGTGCCTCGCCGACTTCATCGACGGCGATGGCGACGACTGGATCGGCGGCTTTGCGGTCGGCATCCACGGCATCGAACCGCATCTTGAGCGATTCCGCGCCGCGACCGACGATTATTCGGACATCCTGTTGAAAGCGCTCGCCGATCGCCTTGCCGAAGCCTTCGCCGAGCGGCTCCACCAGCATGTCCGCGAAAGCCTGTGGGGCTATGCCGGGACCGAGGCCTTCGCCAACGTCGACTTGATCCGCGAAACCTACAACGGGATCCGCCCCGCGCCGGGCTATCCCGCCTGCCCCGATCATAGTCTCAAGCCCGTCCTGTTCGACATGCTCGGCGGCGATCCGGCGGGCGTCACGCTGACCGAGAATTTCGCAATGCTCCCCGCCTCGGCGGTATCGGGCTTCTACTTCGGCCACCGCGATAGCCAATATTTCGGAGTCGCCAAGATCGGCCAGGACCAGCTCGCCGATTACGCCAGGCGCCGCGACATCGACCTCGACACCGCCGCGCGCTGGCTTCGGCCGAACCTCGACTAGGTTCGAGGGGTCGAGTAGCGCAACCGCGATGATCCGCTTCCTTTTCCTCCTCCTTATGCTGATCGCCGCGCCCGCCGTGGCGCAGCCGATGCCCGCGCCGGGCAAGACCGCGATTGTCCCCGAGCTGGTGGTCGAGGCGAGCGCGGTGCCGGGCGGCGAGGTCGAGCTGGCGATCCTGATGCGCACTACGCCGGGCTGGCACGGTTACTGGCTCAACCCGGGCGACGCGGGCCTTCCGATGTCCGTCGAGTGGAGCTTGCCCAAAGGCTGGTCGGTCGGGCCGATGCGCTATCCAGTGCCGGTCAAACTGCTCGTCTCGGGCATCGTCAATCATGTCTATGAAAAGGATTATGCCGTCCTGCTGCGGCTCAAGGCGCCCGCCGGCCTGACCGGATCGCACCCGATTTCGGCGAAGATGCGCTGGCTGGCATGCACCGACAAGATTTGCGTTCCCGAGAAAGGCGAGGTGTCGCTGTCGGTCCCGACCGGCGGGATGGCCAATCCCGATCCGCGCTTCAACGAGTGGCGTCGCGCGCTGCCGCGCCCGCTGGTCACCCCGGCGCGGTTCCAATTGAGCAACGACAAGCTCCGCCTCGCCATCCCGCTCCCCGCCAGCGCGACGATCGGCGAGCCCTATTTCTTTCCCGCCGACGATGGCCCGATCGACTATGCCGCGCCGCAGAAGTTCGTGCGCAAGGGCGATCTTCTGGTGGCCGAACTGACCCGGCGGCGCGGCGAACCGGCGGCGATCAGCGGCGTATTGGCGCTCGGCGACGGACGCGGGCTGGAGCTTCAAGCGGTGCCAGGGCCGGTGCCGAGCACCGACGGGCCGGGAATCAACGCCGTGTTGCTCGCCATCCTCGGCGCATTGGCGGGCGGAATTCTGCTCAATTTGATGCCGTGCGTGTTCCCGATCCTCGCGTTGAAGGCATTGCACCTGGCGCGATCGGGCGGCGATGAAGCCACCGCTCGCCGCGATGCGCTGGGTTATGCCGCGGGCGCGATTGTCGGCACCGGCGCGCTCGGCATTGCCCTGCTCGCGATCCGCGCCGGGGGAAGCGCAGCGGGCTGGGCGTTCCAGCTGCAGGACCCGCGAACGATCCTCCTGCTGGCGCTGCTCGCCACCGCCATCACCCTGAATTTGCTGCGGGTGTTCGAGCTTCCGGTGATCGGCAGCGAACGCAACCCGACCGGCTCCTTTGGCACCGGCGCACTCGCCGCGTTCGTCGCCACGCCGTGCGCCGGCCCGTTTCTCGGCGCCGCGCTCGGCACCGCCTTATTGCTCCCCGCCGCCGGATCGATCGCGGTGTTCGCCGCGCTCGGGCTCGGGCTCGCGCTGCCGTTTGTCATTGTCGCCTTCGTCCCCGCGCTTCGCTCCAAATTGCCCAGGCCGGGGCCGTGGATGGTCCGCCTCCAGCGAATCCTCGCGGTGCCGATGGCGCTGACCGCGATCGCCTGCCTGTGGCTGCTGTGGCGGCAGGGTGGGGGAGGCGCGCTCGGGATCGGGCTCGCCGGGGCGCTCAGTCTGGGGCTTTTGCTGTTCGGGCTCGGCCTCCGGCAACGCGACGGCAAATCGGTGCTGTGGGGCGTGCCCGTCGCTTTGGCGCTGATCGGGGGGACGATCTGGCTGTTGCCGCCGCGCTCCGCCGAAACCCAGCGCGCCGCGACCGGACGCGAATGGAGCGTCGCCGCTGTCGCGCGCGAGCAAGCCGCGGGCCGCCCCGTGTTCGCCTATTTCACCGCCGACTGGTGCCTGACCTGCAAGGTCAACGAAGCCGGCGCGATCGACCGCGCCGCGGTGCAGGCCGCGTTCCGCAAGGCGCGCGTCACCACGCTGGTCGGCGACTGGACCAATGGCGATCCGGCGATCACCCGTTTGCTCGAAAGCCGCGGCCGCGCCGGTGTGCCGCTCTATCTGTGGTACGAGCCGGGCAAGCCCGAGCCCGAGGAATTGCCGCAAGTGCTCACCCCCTCGATGCTCAGCGAGCGGGCAGCACGTCGGCGCTGAATAGCTTCTTCCCTGCCACCCACGTCTCAAGCACCCTGGTCGCGGCGAGCGCCTTCTGGTCGACCTGGGCGACATCGCGGTCGACCAGGATGAAATCGGCCCATTTGCCCGGCTCGAGGCTGCCGATCTTGCCCTCGGCGAACCCGGCATAGGCCGCGCCGCGCGTGAATCCGTTCAGCGCGGTTGCGAAGCTGACCTTCTCCACGGGCCGCCACCCGCCCGGCGGCTGGCCATTCGGATCCTGCCGGCTGACTGCAGCACTCAAGCCCGGGAACGGGTTGGGGCTCTCGACCGGAAAGTCCGAGCCAAACGCCAGCCGCACCCCCATCCGCTCGATCGTACGCCACGCATAAGCGCCCTTCAATCGCGGCGGGTCGAGCCGCGCTTCGGCCATCGTCCGGTCGCTGGTCTGGTGGGTCGGCTGCATCGACGCGATGATCCCGGCGGGTTTGAGCCGCTTGAGGTCCGCCGGGTCGGCGATCTGCAAATGCTCGATCCGCCACCGCCGGTCGCCCTTGTGGCGCTTGTTAAGCCCTTCGAACGTGCGGATCACTTGCGCATTGGCGGCATCGCCGATGGCGTGGATCGCCAGCTGATAGCCGCCCGCCGCCGCCGCTTCGGCCTGTGCGCCAAGCTCGGCATCGGTCAGGAACCGCAGGCCCCGCGTGTTGGGCTTGTCGTGATAGGGTGCCTTGAGCCACGCCCCGCGCGATCCCAGCGCGCCATCAGCATAGAGCTTGACCCCGCCCAGGTGCAGCCGGTCGGCGTAAAGCCAGCCGCTTGTACTGCCGGATATGGAACGGATCGGCGCCAGGCCATCGGCATAGCTCATGATGCGGATGCCGAGGCGCCCCCGCTCGCCCGCTCGACGCATTGCATCCCAGCCGCTGACTGACGTGCCCATGTCGGCGACTGCGGTGATTCCGTTGGCGAGCAGCGCTACCTGGGCCGCTGCCAGGGCGCGATCCATTACTTCCGGCGTGGTGGCGGGGATCTTGTCGGCGACCAGCGCGATCGCATTGTCGATGAATAGGCCGGTGGGAACGCCATTGGCGCTCCGTTCAACCTGTCCTCCCGTGGGGGAGACCGTTGCGGCCATTACACCCGCCGCCTTGAGCGCGGCCGTGTTGCCGATGGCGGCATGGCCGTCGACGCGCGTCAGCCAGACCGGCCGGTCCATGACGACCGCGTCGAGATCGGCGGCGGTCGGGAAACGCTTGTCGGGCCACAATTCCTGGTTCCAGCCGCGACCCGTAATCCAGCCGTCGCCGGACGTGGCGTCGGCATGCGCCTTGAGCCTGCGCTGCAGCTCGGCGAGCGAACTTGTGCCGGTAAGATCGAGCTGGATAAGGACGAGGCCGAGTCCGCCGCCGCCACCCGGCGAGTCAATCACATGGCCATGCGCGTCGATCAGACCGGGCAGCAAGGTCTTGCCCCCGGCATCGATCCGCCTGGCAATTCGCAACGGCCGCCTCTGCCCCTTGGCCAGCACCACCTTGACCTTGCCGTCGTCGCCGATGACCAGTCCGGTGAAACGTTGCAGCTTGCCCGACGCATCGACCTGCACCCCATTGGCGTTGTCGATCAGCGTATCGGCGAGTGCAGGGGCGGCGACGAGCAGCGCGGCGGCCAAGGCGATTGGCGCGATCAGGGACGTTTTCATGGGGCGTGGCATAGCATTGTTTGGAGGCTCCGGAAGGGCTAGTCGCCAGCCATGAACCTCACCGTGCCGACCATCGACGACATCCGCACCGCCGCCAAACGCATCGCGGGCGCGGTGGTCCACACCCCGACCCTGTGCAGCCGTACCTTGTCCGAAATCATCGGCGCCGAAGTCTGGCTCAAGTTCGAGAATCTCCAGTTCACCGCCGCCTACAAGGAGCGCGGCGCGCTCAACAAATTGCTCCAGCTGACCGACGACGAACGCCGGCGCGGGGTGATCGCCGCCTCGGCCGGCAATCATGCCCAGGCGGTCGCCTATCACGGCAAGCGGCTCGGCATTCCGGTGACCATCGTCATGCCCACCCCGACCCCATCGGTGAAGGTCACCCAGACCGAGGGTCATGGCGCCCGCGTGGTGCTGTTCGGCGAAAGCTTCGACGATGCCTATGACAAAGCGCGCGAGATGGAGGCGGAGGAGGCGATGGTGTTCGTCCATCCGTTCGACGACGCCCAGATCATCGCCGGTACCGGCACCATCGCGCTCGAAATGCTTGCCGTTGTGCCCGATCTCGATGTGCTGGTGGTGCCGATCGGCGGCGGCGGGCTGATCTCGGGCATCGCGATCGCCGCCAAGACGCTCAACCCCGCAATCGACGTGATCGGGGTCGAGGCCGAGCTCTACCCGTCGATGAAGAATGTCGTCGAGGGCCGCCGCGGCCCAATCGGCGGAGACACGCTGGCCGAGGGGATTGCGGTCAAGGAGCCGGGCCGGCTGACCCGCGCGATCATTGCCGACCAGGTCGACAGCATCGAACTGGTCGCCGAGCGCGATATCGAACATGCCGTGGCTTTGCTGGTGGCGATCGAGAAGACCGTGGTCGAGGGCGCGGGCGCGGCGGGCCTCGCGCTGCTGCTCGCCCATCCGGGGCGCTTCGCCGGCAAGAAGGTCGGCACCATTTTGTGCGGCGGCAATATCGACACCCATTTGCTGGCCAATGTGCTGGTCCGCGAACTGGTCCGCTGCGGGCGCATCGCGCGACTCCGGATCAACGCCCAGGATCGCCCCGGCGCGCTGGCCGCGATCACCGCCAAATTCCACGAATGCGGGGTCAACATCATCGAGGTCGAGCATCAGCGCATCTTCACCCGATTGCCGGCCAAGGACACGTTGATCGAAGTCGAGTGCGAAGCCCGCGACGCGCAGGCGATCGAAACCCTCGTCGAGCGCCTCGAATCGGCCAACTTCCACGTCGAGCGGGCCAGCCTCGACTAACCTCGATCATCCCACATCGGGACACCCGCCAACCTTTACCCTGTTCGCCCTGCCACTAACTCTTTCCAACTGCGTTTACCGGTCGCATAAAGACTTTCGTAACCATTTGGAGGCCGTCGGGTTGAGCGCACCATTTCGCTTTCCCAAATTCTTTGTCACCAACCCTTCGCCATGCCCCTATTTACCGGGCAAGGTGGAGCGCAAGGTGTTCACCGAATTGTCGGGCCGCCATTCGAGCGAGCTGAACGAGGCGCTCGGGCGGATCGGGTTCCGCCGCTCGCAGTCGGTCGCTTACCGGCCCAGCTGCATCGATTGCTCGGCGTGCGTCTCGGTCCGGGTCAAGGCCGACCAGTTCACCCCCAGCGCGACCCAGCGCAAGCTGATGCGCCGCCATGCCGATCTCGAGGTCAGCGCCTGCCGCCCGTGGACCACCGAGGAGCAATATGCGCTGCTCCGCGGCTATCTCGCGCAGCGTCACCCCGGCGGCGGAATGGCCGAAATGGACGAGCATGACTTCGCCGACATGGTCGAGCAGACCCCGGTCCGCACCTACGTCGTCGAATATCGCGAGCCGTCGGTCGATGGCGTTCCCGGCCGGCTAGTCGGGGCCTGCCTCAGCGACCAGCAGGGCGATGGCCTCAGCATGATCTACTCATTCTACGACGTCGATCCGGGCGCCCGCCGCGGCCTCGGCACCTACATCATCCTCGACCACATCATCCGCGCCGCGCGCTCGGGCCTGCCCTTTGTCTACCTTGGCTATTGGGTCGAAGGCTCGGACCGCATGGCCTACAAGGCGACCTTCAAGCCGATGGAACGGCTCGGTCGCGAAGGCTGGGCGCCGATGGACGCGGTCGATATCACGCAAGCCCCCTCGATCGGCGACCAGCTTCCCAGCCGGAGCCCGAGGCGCATCCTGGTCGACGCGTAAGCTGCTCCCCGGCGAAAGGGCATCCCGCCAAGTATTACTTTGTGGGAACCCGATGGCCGGGGCCAGGCGCGCGCCAGCGCGATCCACCCCCAATGAAGCGAAGCCTGTACGCTGCAGCCCCGTTGCAGCTGAGGCGTCACGAGCCTCGACCTCGGCCTTTGCCGGGTGACTGGCGAAAGCGACCGGAGCGACGGTGGCCGTGCGTCACCCATTGCCCGTCTTCGACCCAAAGCCGTCATTCTGAATCATAGCCAGACAGTGAGATCCTCGGCCAAGCATGTGGAGCGCACTTCATCGGCAATAAATCGGTTCCGCATCGGTCGATCGTCGGCTCCTCCGCCACGCCAACGATTGCTGGCTCGCACAATCTCTGTCGGTCGGCGCGATGGGCGCGCCAAGGAGACCGATCATGAGGAATTTGCAACTTGCGATTGTCGCTATCGCCGCCATCGCCGCTGCCCCAGCGGCTGGACAGGCCGACGCCGACCCCGTTGAACGCGTCGCTGTCAGCTCGCTCGACTTGGCAAGCGTGGACGGACGACGCCTGCTCGCGCGCCGTATTGCCCAAGCCACCGAGCTCGCTTGCGGAAGCTATGCCGGGAAGCGCGAATATTATGAGATCGATGCGATCGACCAATGTCGGCGGCGCGCCAAAGCGGAAGTCGCGCGGCAGGTCGCGGCGATCGATAATCGGCAGCTTATCCGGTCGGCC
>JAJAZM010000112.1 GCA_026785645.1 Sphingomonas bacterium
CCCCCAAGTCGGGCTCCATCAAGTCCAACAGCCAACGGCTCTTTCGAATGGTCACCGCTGCTCGGCCTTCGCGTGACGCTTTATCCAGATACTCGTCGCCGACGGACTTGAACGTCGTTCCGGCGTTTAGTTTAGCCGCAAGCGCCTCAGCCAGTTTCTGAGCTCCAGGATCCACCCCGTTGGCGATAAGTGCTCTTGCGCCGTCACGACGCGCTCGGGCCTCCTTAAGCGTAACGTCTGGATAGCGGCCCAGTCCGAGCTTCTTCTCTTTGCCATCAAAACGGTATTTCAGCCTCCATAGCTTGCCGCCGGACGGCTGAAGAAGGAGGAACAACCCCTTCTCGTCGGAGAGCTTTATCGGTTTTGCTCCAGGCTTAGCGCCACGTATCGTGTAGTCCGAAAGAGCCATGTCTGGGGGCCACTCCTAACGCTTCAATTCAAGTGGCCCCCAAAATGGCCCCCATTTCGCCCCGGTTGGTGACGAACAGCGGCGAACGATGATGAACCATAAAGTTCAACTTCTAGCGGATTTCTGAGGTTTTTTCAAGCTTTCGCGGCATTGCGCGAACAATAATTGGTGCCCAGGAGAGGACTCGAACCTCCACGTCCTTGCGAACGCCAGCACCTGAAGCTGGTGCGTCTACCAATTCCGCCACCTGGGCACTTTTAGGTCGTCTGCGGTAGGCGGCGGCGCTTAGAGGGGCGCGGCGCGGCTTGTCAACGCCCTTGCGGCGGCGCTAGGGAACATCGCCATGCACAACTCTTCCCCACGCCTCGTCACCGTCTTCGGCGGCGGCGGATTCATCGGTCGCTATGTGTGCGAGATGTTGCTCAAAAGCGGCGTCCGAGTCCGCGTTGCCCAGCGCAATGCCAAGGCCGCCTTCTTCCTCCAGCCGCTCGGCGGGATGGGACAGCTCGACATCGTCCGCTCCGACGTCGGCAATCCGGCCAGCGTCGCGGCTGCGGTGACCGGGGCCGATGCGGTGATCAACCTCGTCGCGATCATGGGCGGCGCAATGCTTGCGGTGAACGCGACCGGCGCCGGCAATGTTGCCGCCGCCGCCGCCGCAGGCGCGACCACCCTGGTCCACATCTCCGCCATCGGCGCCGATCCGCACGGGGCGTCGCGCTATTCGCAGTCGAAGGGCGATGGCGAGGCCGCGGTCCGCGCCGCCTTCCCCAGCGCGACGATCATCCGCCCGAGCCTGGTGTTCGGGCCCGAGGACCAGCTGACGAACCGCTTCGCCGGGCTGCTGGCGATGCTCCCGCTCTATCCGGTGATCGCGCCACGGACTCGCTTCCAGCCGGTCTATGTGCGCGACCTCGCCGCCGCCATCGCCGCCGCCACGCTCGATCCGGCCAAACATCGCGCCCTAACCTACGAGATCGGCGGGCCGCAGGTGATGACCATGCGCGACCTCACCGCCGCGATCGGCAGCGCCGCTGGCCAGTCGACCGGATTGGTCGACATGCCCGACTTCGCGGCCAGCCTGATGTCGCGCTTCGGTTTCCTGCCGCTCGCGCCGCTGACGCGCGATCAGTGGATCTCGCTCCAGTCGGACAATGTCGTCGGTGCCACGGCGCTCGGCCTAGCCGAGTTCGGGATCGACCCGGTGCCGCTCGCCGCCGTCGCCCCCGAATGGCTCGGCCGGTTCCGCAAGGGCGGCCGCTTCGCCGCGCGCGCCACCCCGCGCTCGATGAACTAGGCAGTGCCCGAACTGCTGCTGGTCATCATCCTTGGCATCGTCGAGGGCGTCACCGAATATCTCCCCGTCTCCTCGACCGGCCATTTGATCCTCGCCACCGAGCTGATGGGCTATGACGCTGACCAATGGGCATTGTTCAACATCGCCATCCAGCCCGGAGCGATCCTCGCCATCCTCGTGCTCTACTGGCGCACCTTCCGTGACGTCGCGGTCGGGCTGGTCAAGCGCGAGGCTGCGGCGTGGCGCTTCGTGCGCAATATCGCCGTCGCGTTCTTCCCCGCGGTGGTGATCGGCCTCGCGTTCGGCGACCGGATCGAGATGATGCTCGGCAATGCGATGATCGTCGCCTGGGCATTGATCATTGGCGGCTTCGCGATTCTCGCGGTCGAGCATCTCGCCCGGCCGACCGAGAGCGGCGGGGTCGCCAATGTTACGCTCAAGCAGTCGGTGGTGGTCGGGTTGGTCCAATGCGTGGCGATGATCCCCGGCGTCAGTCGCTCGGCCGCCACCATCCTCGGCGCGATGGCGATGGGGGTCGACCGCAAGACCGCCGCCGAATTCAGCTTCTTCCTCGCCGTCCCCACCCTGACCGGCGCGACCGTCCTCCAGCTGGCCAAGCATCATGACCAGCTCCAGCCCGGCATGACCGGCAACATCCTGCTCGGCGCGCTGGTCTCGTTCGTGGTCGCGATCGTCGTCGTCAAGGCGTTCGTCGCGATCATCCAACGCTATGGTTTCAAGCCGTTCGCTTATTACCGGATCGTCGCAGGCAGCGCCGCGCTGGTCTGGCTGGCCCTGCGGTAATCCGTCGCCAAGCCTTTCCTTTTTTGCGTTTTTTGCGGATAATGATCGCTTGTTGATTCGAAGGACCCAAAGATGCGCCTGCTGCTGATCGCCCTCCCGCTCGCCGTATTTGCCGCTCCCGCACTGGCGCAGCCCGCCCGCGCGAATGAACTTCCGCGTGAGCTGACCGACCCGGCCATGGCCGACAAATTGGGCAAGATGGCCGGCGCTTTGTCGCGCGCCTTGCTCGATCTCAACGTCGGCGAAGTCCAGGCCGCAGTCGAGGGTCGTCCCGTCACCCAGGCCGACCGTCGCCGCACCGTCCGCGACATGGCCGCTGGCGGCGATCCCGCAATCGAGCGTAACATCGAGCGGCAGGCGGCGAACAGCGGTGCCGCGATCCAGGCCGGGGTAAGGGCGATGGCCGCCGCGCTCCCCGCCATCCTGCAATCGGTCGATCGCGCCGCCGCCGAAATCGATCGCGCCACCGCCAACTTGCCGCAACCCGGCTATCCGCGCCGCTGATTTTTCACGGCGGGCCGGTAGACGCCGCCCGCATCCGCGCTAAAGCTGCCCCTCTATGTGGCAGCTGTTCCAATTCCCGCTTTGTCCCTTCTCGCGCAAGGTCCGCCTCGTACTTGGCGAGAAAGGCGTGGCGCATGAGCTGGTGCGCGAAAATCCGTGGGAGCGACGCGACGAATTCATCGA
>JAJAZM010000113.1 GCA_026785645.1 Sphingomonas bacterium
GCCGGTGCGCCACCGCCATTCCCGCAACAATTTGAGGAACGGTGCCGGTGGCCAGCGCAAGCGCCTGGAGCAACGAGCCTTCGACCTGCTGGATGACCAGCCCGGGATTGATCACCCGGCCGCAATCGACCACCGCGACCAGCCGGTCGACCGCGATTCTCTGGTCGGGCCCGATCCCGGCTTCGGCGAGCAGGGCGATGTGCGACCCGAACGCCGAGGCGCAGGCGAGCCCCATCCGGCTGCCCGGCCCGCCACCGTCCCAGCCGCCGAGCGTCGCCACCGCGCTCAGCACCTGTGCCAGCCGGACATTGCCGCCAAGCAACCCCATTCGCAACGAGAATGGCTCCGACCCGACGTTCCGCGCCATTTCGTCGATGAAGCGTTCGTTGGCGAAGGCGGTCAGCGCCTCGCTCCCGCCGCGCATGTAGCCAGTGGCGATCGGCAATTCGGCGGCGACCGATTCGATCCGCATCGCCGGGATAGCGTAGGGCGCCGCTGCCCCGGGGAGCTCGAGATCGGGCGCGGTGACGAACCGCGCGCTCCATGCCGCGAGACCGCCAGCCAGTGACGGCAAGGCGGTCATCCGGGCCACCATCGGGCTGCGCATCCGGTCCTGGTTGCGGCCGACCTTGGCAGAGATGGTGAGCTGCACCGGTCTGCCCGTACGCCGCGCCAGATCGACCGCGATCGGGATCGCGTCGGTCGCCATCGCGCGCCCCGATCCGTCGCCGACCGGCATCGGGTACAGGGTCACCGCGCCCGCCTCGATCCCCGCCGCCGCCGCCGCCGCGGCAAGCGCCTCGTCATAGGCCTGGACCGGCGCCCACAGCTCGAGCCGCCCGCCGGCAAAGCGTGCAGTAGCGCACAGTGGCTCGAGCGAGCCATGTTCGGCCGGCGCAATCCGGTAGGTCGCCTCCAACGCGCGCCGATTGCCGACCGTTTCGGCATAATCGCCCCGCGTGAACAGCGAAATGCGCTCACCGCCGTCAAGCGCCGACTGCAACGCCAGATCGACCGCCGCGCCATTGGCATCGGCATCGCCGGTAAATCGCGCATTGGCCGCGACCAGCGCGCGTTCGGTCGCCCACCACGTCTCGCCCAACGCCGCCAGCCAGCCGTCGGTGACGACCAATTGCACCTTGCCGGCCGCGCTCCGCGAGAAGCCCCTTAATCGGCCCCCAGGCGGCGCGATCCGCACTGCGGCGAACAGCATGTCGGGCAATCGCACATCGGCGGCGAAGCGCAATGATCCGTCCGACTTGGCAGGCAAATCGAGCCGCGCCAGCGATTGCCCGGCGAGCCGCCCGGTGCCGGCGGCACGAAGCGCCGGCTTGCCCGGATCGAGCCCTGCCGCCGCTTCGGCCAGTTCGCCGAAACCAAGCCGCTGCGTGCCATGGAGGACGAACCCGTCAGCGCTGTCGCATTGCGCGGGATCGACGTTCCATCGCTCCGCCGCCACCCGCACCAGCAGGTCGCGGGCCATCGCCCCCGCCTCGCGCAATGGTTGTTCATAGGCGCGCACCGAGGTCGCGCCCGCGGTGACGCGTTGCTTGAGCATCGCATTGGCATAGACTGCGGCGGCTGGTGCAGGCTCAACCGCAACCTGCTCCCACGCCGCGCCAAGCTCATCGGCGGCGATTTGCGCAAGCCCGGTCCACGCGCCCTGGCCGGTTTCGGCCTGCGGGATGGCGACGGTCACCCGGCCGTCGGGCGCGATCTTCAAATAATCGCCCAAAATCTGCTCGCCGCGGCTAGCGGTCAGCGCGCTTCCGACCCGCCGTGGCCACGCCGCAAAGGCAATGATCAGCCCGATGCCGAGCCCGCCACCGACCAGCAGGGACCGACGACTGATCGGCGTCAACGGCCGTATTTCTGCTTCAACGCGACGCGATCGATCTTGCCGGTGCCGAGGCGCGGCAGCGGCTCGTCGGAAAAAATCATCCGCTCGGGAATCTTGTAGGCCGCCAATTTGCCGTCAAGAAAAGTGCGGAGGTCGGCTTCGTTGATCGCCATATTCTTGGCCGGGTGGAGCACCGCCACGACAATCTCGCCAAGCCGCTCGTCAGGCGCGCCGAACACCGCCGCTTCGCCGACCGCGGTACAGGAGTAAAGCGCGGCTTCGACTTCGGCCCCGGCGATATTCTCTCCGCCGCGGATGATGATGTCCTTCTTGCGGTCGACGATGAACAGATAGCCGTCGTCATCGAGATAACCGATGTCGCCGGTCTTGAGGAAATGATCGGCGGTAAAGGCGGCGGCGGTCGCGGCCGGATTTTTCCAGTAACCCTTGATGTTGGCGGCGGTACGGATGCCGATCTCGCCGCGTTCATTGGCCTGCAAATGGCGGTCCCCGTCGCCCAGGATCGCGACCTCGACATAAGGCGCGGTGGCGCGCCCGGTCGAGGCCGGCTTGTCGGTATAATTGCTCCAGAAATTGCCGCAGCCGACGGCATTGGTTTCGGTCAGCCCATAGCCGAGCGCAGGCTGCGCGCCGGTAAAGCTTTCCTGCAGCCGCGTGACGTGGGCGGTCGGCCGCGCCGCGCCGCCAGCGGCAATGTCGGTCAGCGATGACAAATCATGCTTGTCGCGATCGGGGTGATTCATCAGCTCGAGGCTCATCGTCGGCACCCCGACGAAATAGGTCACTTTCTCATGGGCGATCAGGCGCAGCGCCTCGCCCGCGTCCCATTTGGGCATGAGAACCATGGCGCGGCCGATGATGAAGCTGGTGAGCAGCACCGGCACTTCGCCGGTGACGTGGAACAGCGGCACATTGACCAACGTCTTGAGCGGATTGGTCGGCGGAGTTCCGCGAGTCGTCAGGATCCCCAGCAAGGTCATCAAATGGGTCGCATAAACGTAGACTGCGGTGGTCACCGCGCGGTGCGTCGACAACGCGCCCTTGGCCTCCCCGGTCGATCCCGAGGTGAACAGGATTGTCGCTTCGTCGTCGGGCATAATCTCCGGCAAGGCGATTGCCGCATCGGCCCCGAGCAACCCCGCCAGCGCCGCGTCGGCGCGAAGCTCGATCGGCAGCGACACCAATTCCCACGCCCCCTCGATCTGCGCGATCCGTTCCGCGCGCGGCGCGTCGGCGAGGATCAACTTCGGGGCGGTCAGCTCGAGCGCATGTCTCAATTCCTCGCTCTGCCACCAGCCATTGATCAGCGTCACGATCGCGCCCGCCTTGAGCGCACCCATGTAGGTGACGATCCAGCTCGGGCAATTGCGCATCGCGATCCCGACCCGGTCGCCCTTCACCATCCCGCGATTGACCAGCCCGCGCGCAACCTCGTCCGACAATCGCCCGAGCTCGGCATAGGTCAGCCGCTCGTCGCCGGCGATCACCGCCTCGACCGCGCCATTGAGGGCGCAAAATGCCTGGAAGAACCCCGGCAGGGTGGCGGGGAAATTGGCGACGATCGCCTGGCCCTTGGCATCGCGTTCGATCACCACGCGCCCGCCGGGGCCGATCACTGCGGCCAGGGTGGCATCAAAAATACGGTCGAGCTCGCTTGGCATCGCTTCTCCTTTGCCTTCCCCGTCCCGCACCTTATGAGGCGTCACTGCACGAAGGAATACCCATCAACGCCGCGATTGCCATTAATGGAGCGAGTAATTTGGCCAACAATGCCGATGCGATCAGTTACTATGATCTCGGACTGTCGCCGGTCGCGCTCGATCTCGGCATCTTCGAGTTGCGCTGGTACAGCCTTGGCTATCTCGCCGGAATCTTCCTTGGCTATTGGTATTTGCTCAAACTGATCAAGCAGCCCGGTGCCCCGCTCGCCCGCCGTCATGCCGACGACCTCGTGTTCTACGCGTCGCTGGGAGTCATTTTCGGCGGCCGATTGGGGTACGTCCTGTTCTACAATCTCGGCTATTATCTGAAGAACCCGCTCGACATCCTCAAATTATGGGACGGCGGGATGAGCTTTCACGGCGGGGTGATCGGAGTCACCATCGGCATCCTCTACCTTGCCCGCAAGGAAGGGCTCAACTGGCTGAGGGTTCACGATTATGTCGCCTGCACCGTGCCGATCGGGCTCGGGCTCGTCCGCGTCGCCAATTTCGTCAACGGCGAATTGTGGGGCGCGCCGACCAATGCCGCCTGGGCGGTGCGTTTTCCCGAGATCATCGCCGGCACCCTCCAGCTCGGCCCGGGCCGCCATCCGACCCAATTATACGAGGCGGCGCTCGAGGGCGTGGTGCTGTTCGCGATCCTCGCTTTCATGTTCTGGAAGACCAAGGCGCGCTACGAACCGGGCAAATTGGTCGGCGCGTTCATCCTGTTTTACGGGCTGTTCCGGTTCGCCGTCGAGTTCATCCGCGAGCCCGATTCGCAATTGGTCGAGTTTGCGCAGGCGACCGGGCTGCACATGGGCCAGTGGCTGTCGGTGCCGATGATCCTGGGCGGTGTATATCTCATGGCCACCGCCAAGGGTCGCCGCGAGCGGGTCGAGCCGATCGCCGGGACGGAGAGCGTGGCCTGAGCTTCGCCGACGATCTGAAACAGCGGATCCGGGCCAGCGGGCCGCTCACTATCGAGGCCTATATGGCCGCCTGCAACGCATATTATTACGCCACTCGCGATCCGCTGGGGGCCAGCGGCGACTTCACCACCGCGCCCGAAATCCACCAGATGTTCGGCGAGATGGTCGGTGCGTGCCTCGCCGATTGCTGGCACCGCGCGGGGGCGCCGGACGAGGCGATCTACGCCGAGCTCGGGCCGGGCCGTGGGACGCTGGCCGCCGATGCGCTGCGGGTGATCGGCGCCGGAGTCGAGGGGCATCTGGTCGAGACCAGCCCGGCGTTGCGCGAATCGCAGCGGCACAAGGTGCCGGGCGCGATTTTCCACGAACGGATCGAGCAATTGCCGCCGCGCCCGTTGCTGCTGGTGGCCAATGAATTCCTCGACGCGCTGCCGGTGCGGCAATGGGTTGGCGACGAGCAACGGCTGGTGGTGCTCGACGGCGATGCGCTGGCCTTCACCGCGCATGGCATGATCGTCGAAAATTCGCCCGCCCGCGAGGCCGCCGTCGGCGCCATCGCCGCGCACCTCGTTCGCCACGGCGGAATGGCGCTGCTGATCGATTATGGCCATGCCGCAAGCGCGCCCGGCGATACGCTTCAGGCGGTCA
>JAJAZM010000114.1 GCA_026785645.1 Sphingomonas bacterium
GCGTTGGTGCGCAGGGCGCGGGCGCGGCGGGTGAGTTCGGGGTCGATGCGGCGCATTTTCGCGAGTTTGGCGAAGATTGGCGCTTCGCGCCACCTCCCTCCGCCGACATTCCATTGATGCAAGAGCATCAATTGAGCCTTTAGGTCGGCTACGCCGCTCCCTAAGAGGGAGGGGAATCTAGAATTGATGGACCCTCGGGATGCGGTCGGGTTTTAGCATTAGCTCGGTCAAGGCCCAAACCATCGCGTCGGCGCGGTCGGGGCTGGGGCCTTCGACGTCACCGCCGGCGATCATCCGCAGCAACTCGGCTTCGAGCTCGGGCAGGTGGCCGTGGAGGCAGACCTTGTCGGCTTCGAACAGCATCGCGACGGGCTCGGCGCGGGCGGTCTTGCCCTGGACCGCGGTGACCAGCTTGATCCTGAGCTGCGGGTCGGCGACGTGGAGCACCGCTTTGACCATGTTGCCGCCCTGGTTGCGCTCGGCCAGGATGAGCGGATTAGCGTGCATCGCCGCCACGTCGGCGACGGCTTTGGCCCAGCGTTCGGGGGAGCAAGCGGTGACGCTGTGGTCGGCGAGGACGTGGCCGATGCCGTGATCGTCGAGCGCGCAGGCGATGATCCCGCAGGTGCCGTCGCCCGAGGGCGGGTCGACGCCGATGACGATGCGGGTGATCCCTCGACTTCGCTCGGGACAAGCGGGGGTTGGATCGGAATGAGCGGTTTTTGAGACAGGCCCTCCCCCTGCCCCTCCGGCAAGCGGAAGGGGAGTCATTCGTGCCCGCTCGAGCAACTCGACGGACCACAAGGCGCCGGGGGAGTCGGTGAGGAGTTTGCCTTCGATCTCCTGCGCGCCGAGGCGGGTGTTGGCGTAGAGCTGGTCGATCGCGGCGATGAAGGCGGGCGGAAGATGCGGGTTGGCGTGGGTCGAGCCGCCGGTGACGATGGTGTCGGGCTGGGCCATGATCCGGCTGAGCACCGGGCCGGGCCGAGGGGTGGTGGTGATCAGCGAGCGGGGTCGATCGCCGAGGCGAAGCCCGAGCTGGAGCATGTCCCAGCAATGTTCGGGCTGCTCCCACTTGGCGAGTTCGTCGCACCAGGCGAGGTGATGTTCGGGGCCGCGCAACGCCTCGGGCGAGGCCCCGGAGAACAACACCGCTTCCGAGCCGCCGGTGAATTTGAGCAAGCGGCGGCTGGGCCACCAGCCGGCGATGTGCGGGGCGGCGACGGCGAGCAGCCCGCTATTGCCCTCGATCATCACCCGCCGGGCATCGTCGAGCGTGGCCCCGACCAGCGCGATCAGCAGCCGATCATTGGCGCCGCGCGCGGCCTCGACCGCGGCGGTGATCCACTGCGCGCCGGCCAGCGTCTTGCCGAAACCGCGCCCGGCGAGGATCACCCAGCTGCGCCACTGATCGGCGGGCGGCGGGCATTGTCCGTCATGCGCCCAGCTCGGCCAGTCGCGATCGAGCGACGCACGCGCATCGGGGCCAAGCGACTGAACCGCGACATGACGCCATTCGGGCGGGAGCGTGAGCAGATGATCGACGAGGTTGGTGGCGCGGGGAAGGATCGGCCTATTCGTCGGCACGAATGGCGCCGATGTCGAGCAAGGCGTCTTCGGGCCGGGCGCCCGACAGGCGAAGCTGTTCGATCGCGTCGAGTTTGCGGAGGATCGAATCGCGCACCTCGTCGAGCGGCCGCACCTGGCGCGACAAAGCGGCGGCCGGCTGACCCTGATGGCGGCGATGCAGGGCGAGCAGGTGGATCGCCTCGCGCATCGTCATCTGCTTGAACGGCGCGTCGGGATCGACCTCGAAATTCTCGACCATCGACGAGGCGTGGCGGACCAATTCCATCTCCAGCCGGGCATAGCCCTGATCGAGCGCGGCCTGCCATTTGCGCGCGAACGCCGGATCGCAACGCCGATGATTGTAGGCGGTGTTGGCGGAAAATCCCGCTGCGGCGGCCGATGCGGCGACGTTGCAACTGGCGGCGAGGTGATTGAGAAACAACGCCTCGGCCTCATCGCTCCACCAGGCGCCATTGATCCTGATCCGCTGCGGCCCGTCCTTGTGACTGGCGCGAAGCCGCGTGCCCTTGGGACCAGCGCCTTTGCCCATGTTCGTTCGCCCGACCATGGCGATCAAGCAGCAGTGCAAATCCTATTAGTCAAGCAAAATGTGCCTATTTGGTTATCTGATGTTCGAGGCTCCGCTCGGCGGCCAAGCATGACCCCGTCGACATTGCCCGACGGCGCATAGCGGCAGACCAGCACGTCATGTTGCGGCGAGCTGGCGATCGCGCAGCCCAGCCGGGTGGTGCCCGGCCAGATCATCTGGGTGTAATGACCGACCTCGGCCCAGTTGCCGGTGCGGCTGTTGGCGGGGAAGCGGCCGGGGCGGAAATGGCGGCGTTCGATTGCCCAACTGCCGACCATCGCGGACAAGGTATAGTCCCCGCGGGTGCCGATCCACAGATTCTCGCCCTGCCCCGGGCGCTGCTGGCGGGACGAGTGGCGCAGGCGACCAAGCTGCGCGAGGGTGGCGGCATGGACAAAAGCGGACGATGCAAGCGTCGGATCCCATGCCAGCAGCGGCGATCCGACGGCGGCGCGCTCGCGGTTATGGGCAGCGAGCAAGGGGGCGAGGATCCGGGTGTAAGCGATCGGCGACGGGGCCTGACCGACCGGCGCAATCGAGCAAGCGGCGGTGGCGGCGAGCAGCAGCGAGATTGACCATCCGCGCATCATCGAGCGCTTATACGCCAGTCACGCGGCCGATATCAGCCGTCGTCGCTCGACCGACCGAGATAATAAGGCAGGGCGGCGCGCAGGCCGGCGGCGAGGTCGAAGCCCGGGCGATAGCCGAGGCGATCGCGCGCCTTGGAGATGTCGGCCTGCGAATGGCGCGCGTCGCCGGAGCGGAAGTCGGCATAAGCCGGATCGCGGGCATAATGCAGCTGATGCTCGCCAAGCCCGTCGCGGAGCAGCCCGAACAACTGGTTGAGGCTGGTCCGTTCCCCCACCGCGACATTGTAGATTTCGCCCTGTGCGTCGTCGGGCGCAAGCGCGGCGAGGATATTGGCCTGGACCGCATTGGCAATGTAGCAAAAATCGCGGCTGGTCTCGCCATCGCCGTTGATCTGCACCACGTCGTCGGCGAGCATTGCAGCGGTCCATTTGGGGATCACCGCGGCGTAGGCGCCGTCGGGGTCCTGGCGCGGCCCGAACACGTTGAAATAGCGCAGTCCGGTGGCGCGATAGCCGTAGGACTGGGCGTATACCCCGGCATAAATCTCGTCGATCAATTTGGTCGCGGCATAAGGCGACAAGGCGCGGCCGATGCGATCCTCGCGCTTGGGCAGGTTGGGATCGTCGCCGTAGGTCGAACTCGACGCGGCATAGATGAAGCGTCCGACACCGGCACGGCGTGCGGCGTCGAGCAGATTGAGGAAGCCGGTGACATTGCTGTCGTGACTGGCCAGCGGTTCGGCCATCGAACGCGGCACCGAGCCCAGCGCGGCCTGGTGGAGGACGACATCGACCCCGGCGACGATCGTGTCGGAAAGGTCGCGGTCACGGACATCACCGGTAACCATCGTGAAGCGATCCGCAGCGCCCGGCACCGCGGCCACCGCAGCGTCGAGATTGCGCTGATAGCCGGTCGAAAAATTGTCCAGCCCGACGACCCGCTGCCCGTGGCGAAGCAAAGTTTCGACCAGATTGGAGCCGATGAACCCCGCCGCACCTGTCACCAGCCACGTCGACGACGTCGCGCCGAGCATGTTCGCGACCTTGTCTTCGCCCTGGTCCGTCATCAAGTCTCACCATTTTTCCGAGCAGGCGCCATTCATAGGGCCACACGGGCTCCGCGCAATCCGTTGCGTTTCGCCACTCGCGCATCGTCCCCGGGCCGGTTAAGCAGAGCTCCTGCATCGAGGAGCAACCATGTCCCTTCCCGCCATTTTCGACACGATTCGGCTGCCGGTCATTGCCGCGCCCTTGTTCATCATTTCGCACCCCGCGCTGGTGATCGCGCAATGCAAGGCGGGCGTGGTCGGAAGCTTCCCGGCATTGAACGCCCGGCCGCAGAGCCAGCTCGACGAGTGGATCCACCAGATCACCGAGGAACTGGCGGCGTGGGACCGCGACCACCCCGACACGCCGGCGGCACCGTTTGCAGTCAACCAGATCGTCCATCGATCGAATGACCGGCTTGAAGACGACATTTTGACCTGCGCCAAATGGAAGGTCCCGATCACCATCACCTCGCTTGGCGCACGGACCGAATTGAACGAGGCGGTGCACGGCTGGGGCGGGATCACCTTGCACGACATCATCGACGACCGCTTTGCCCGCAAGGCGGTCGAAAAAGGCGCCGACGGGCTGATCGCGGTCGCCACCGGCGCGGGCGGGCATGCCGGCAGATGGTCGCCGTTCGCGCTGGTCCAGGAAATCCGCCAATGGTTCGACGGGCCGCTCGCGCTGTCGGGGGCGATCGCCAGTGGCGGCGCGGTGCTTGCGGCGCAGGCCATGGGCGCCGATTTGGCCTATATCGGAAGCCCGTTCATCGCCACCGACGAGGCGCGCGCCGAAGACGATTACAAGCAGGGCATCGTCGACGGCGGCGGGGCGGACATCATCAATTCCAACCTGTTCACCGGGATCAACGGCAATTATTTGCGCGCATCGATCGCCGCCTCCGGGCTCGACCCCGACAATCTGCCCGAAGCCGGCCCCGAAGCGATGAACTTCCAGTCGTCGACCGGAGCCAAGGCATGGCGCGACATCTGGGGATCAGGCCAGGGCATCGGGGTGATCGACAAGGTCGTCCCAACTGCCGACTATGTCGCTCGGCTGGGCCGTGAATATGATGCGGCGAAGGCGCGCTTGCGGTGATCAAGCGGGTCGGATTGAACGCCGCCGCGCTGGGCGTGCTGATCGCCGCGGCACCCGCGCCGGCACAGATTAGCGCCCAACGGATCAAGGCCGACGTCCGCACCCTGGCATCGGACTCATTCGATGGTCGCGGCCCCGGCGAAAAAGGCGAAGCAGCAACGGTCGAATTCATCGCCCGATCGTTCGCCAAGGCGGGTCTCGAACCCGGCGGCGACAATGGCACATGGACCCAGGACGTGCCGCTGGTGCGGCTCGACCGGTTGCCGGGGGCAAGCCTGTCGGTACGGATTGCGGGCCGGAGTCAGCAGCTTCGGTTGGGCGCCGATTCAACCTTGTCGTTGCGCAATGGCGGACGCTTCGAGCTGGCCGATGCGCCA
>JAJAZM010000115.1 GCA_026785645.1 Sphingomonas bacterium
TCGCTCGACAAGATCGTCTCGATCGAGGCGCGCAAGCACGACCTCGGCGAAGCGATGGCCGCGCCGGGCCTTGCGCCCGATGAATTCGTCCGCCTGTCGAAGGAATATGCGCAGGTCGAGCCGGTCGCGGCGGCAGCGCGCGAGGTTCGGCGGCTGCGCGCCGAGCGCGACAGCCTGCAAGTCATGACCAAGGATGCCGACGAGGAATTGCGCGCCATCGCTTCGGATGAATTGCTCGATATCGAAGCCCGCCTGCCCGAGGCCGAGCGCGCACTGGCGCTGAAGCTGCTGCCCAAGGATAGCGCCGACGAGCGCGCCGCGATGCTTGAAGTTCGTGCCGGGACCGGCGGCGACGAGGCAGCGCTGTTCGCGGGCGACCTGATGCGGATGTACCAAAGGTTTGCTGAAGAGCAGGGCTGGCGGTTCGAAATGATCAGCGGCTCGGCGTCCGACGTCGGCGGGTATAAGGAAGCGGTGGCCTCGATCAACGGGGTCGGGGTGTTCGCCCGGCTCAAGTTCGAGAGCGGGGTTCACCGCGTCCAGCGAGTACCGACGACCGAAAGCGGCGGGCGAATTCATACCTCGGCGGCGACGGTAGCGGTGCTTCCCGAGGCGGAGGAAGTCGACGTCCACATCGACGAGAAGGATCTTCGGATCGACGTCTATCGCTCGTCGGGCCCCGGCGGCCAGTCGGTCAACACCACCGACAGCGCGGTCCGGATTACCCATCTGCCGAGCGGCTTGGTGGTCATCCAGCAGGATGAGAAGTCGCAGCACAAGAATAAGGCCAAGGCGCTGCGCGTGCTCCGGACCCGGCTGTACGAGCTCGAGCGCGAGCGGCTCGCCAACGAACGGGCGGGCGCGCGCAAGTCGATGGTCGGAACGGGCGACCGGTCGGAGCGGATCCGCACCTATAATTTCCCGCAAGGCCGAGTCACCGATCACCGGATCAACCTGACGCTCCACAAATTGCCCGAAATCCTCGAGGGACCGGGGCTTCGCGAACTCACCGAGGCGCTGATCGCCGAGGATGAAGCGGCGCGGCTGGCGAGCCTCGACGACCAATGAAACCCGGGGCGTGAGCCCGCGCCAATGAATCCGCTCAACCGCGCACTCGCCGATGCCACCGACCGGCTCCGCCCGACGAGTGATACCGCGCGCCTCGATGCCGAGCTGCTGCTTGCCCATGCGCTCGATATCGAGCGCGAGGTGCTGCTCCTCGCCCCGCCGACCGGCGCCGCTCCGGCGCACTTTGCCGAGCTGGTCGAGCGCCGCGCCGAGGGGGAGCCGATCGCCTACATCACCGGCAAGCGTGCCTTCTGGAATATCGAGCTTGCGGTCGGCCCGGGCGCGCTGATTCCGCGCCCTGACAGCGAGACGTTGATTGCCGCCGCAATCGGTCATTTCACCGGCACCGACGGACCACGGCGGATCCTCGATCTCGGCACTGGCCCGGGAACCTTGCTGCTCGCCGCGCTTGATCAGTGGCCAGCCGCGACCGGGCTCGGAATCGATGCCTCGGACGAAGCTCTCGGCTATGCCCGCGCCAACGCCCGGCGCCTCGGGCTGGCACCGCGCGCCGAGCTTCGGCTTGGCAATTGGGCCGACGGCATCGACGAACAATTCGACCTGGTGCTGATCAACCCGCCTTATGTCGCGGAGGAAGCCGAATTGGGACCGGGCGTGGCCGAATATGAACCCGCCGAAGCGCTGTTCGCCGGCCCCGATGGGCTTGACGATTATCGCCGCCTTGCGCCCGAGATCGGGCGGCTGATCGCGCCCGGCGGACTGGCGGCGATCGAGATCGGCCACGACCAGGCCGACAGTGCGGCGGCGCTATTTGCGGCGGCCGGGCATGATGTTCGACTGTCGCATGATCTTGCTGGGCGGGCACGCGCGCTGTTGATTTGAAGCATTAGTCGAAAATGCTTGGTTTATCTTCGCGAAGGCCCTACATCTGCTATCAGCAACGGGGCCGCTTGCCGAAAGCATCGCAAAGCTCCCCGCCGCTACCCCCGACGAAATCGGCTGTGTGAGACGCATCTAATCATGCGCACACGGCGAGACAGGGGCCCCGGCGCGAATGACGCGCAGGACCGCTGAGGGGCTGGAGGATGATCTCCGAGTGAGTGGTTTTTAGGCGCCATTGCGCCAGTGCGACGAGGAAATTTAGCTTGATCAACAATCGTCAGGGCGGCCGCCGTCGCGGTCGCGGTGGACAGCAACCCCGGGGCATGACCGGCAATACTAACAGCAGCGGCAATCGGCAGGACAATCGCCAGCGCGGCAATGCCGCCCAGCTGCTTGAGAAATATAAGAGCATGGCGCGCGACGCCCAGCTGTCCGGCGACCGTGTCCAGACCGAATATTACCTGCAGTTTGCGGATCATTATTTCCGGATGCTCGGCGATGCCCGCCCGCGCTTCGACGAACAGAAGCGCCAGCGCGGCGAGGATGACCAGGACGATGACGGCGACGATCGGCTGGATTCCGACATGGACAATGACGGCGACGGAGACGGCGATCTCGACGGCGACGGCGACGAACAGCCGCACCGTGAGCGTGGCCGGTCGGACGAGCAGCCCCAGCGTGAGCGTGGCCGGTCCGACGAACAGCCCCAACGCACCAGCCGGCCGCGTCCGAACAATGATCGCGCCGAGCCGCGCCGCGACCGACCCACCGTCGACCGGGGCACCAGCGAACGATCCGAACCGCGCCGTGAGCGATCCAATGGACGTTCATCGAGCGAGGGCAACCGCAACCGCGATGACGAGCGCGGGCCACGCGACGACAATCGCGATGACAATGACGACCAGCGGATCGATTTTGCGGTCCTCCCGCCGGCGATCCCGAGCGACGATGACGACTGCGCTCCGACCCGCTCGGGTGCCGACGACGCGGAGGAGACGCCGAAGCCGCGTCGCCGCGTTCGCCGTCCGCGCGCCGAAGAAGGCGACGTCACCGTAAGCTAGGCGATTGAACGATTGAAAAAGGCGGCTGTCCTGTGGGGCAGCCGCCTTTTTTGTTGCCCGAAAACACCGTCAGAAAAATGCAACAATAGAGTCATTTAGCGGTCGCTGCCCGCCCCTATTGCCGGCTCGGCAGCGGATACTTCCGCCCTAAGGGAAACAGGAAAATGAACCTCAAATCTGCGATGCTCGGCGTCGCCACGATCGCTCTAGTCGCCGTTCCGGCCGCCGCCGATGCCCGCACCCAGATGCGCGCTGTCGGATCGTCGACGGTCTATCCGTTCGCCAAGATGGTCGCCGAGCGAGTCGCTCGCGCCAACCCCAAGCTGGGCACGCCGATCGTCGAATCGACTGGCA
>JAJAZM010000116.1 GCA_026785645.1 Sphingomonas bacterium
CAGTCGCCAAGCGCGGTGCCGAGCGTCTGGCTGAACGTGATCGTAAGCCAGTAAAATGCCTCGGTGCGCGGGGCGACAATGTGGTCGGACGAAATCTTGCCATCGACCTTTTTCCAAGTCGCGAGCGAGGCCAGCACCAGCACCAGCAGGAATATCGAACCACCGCTGTAGCCGATGCCAAGAGAGCGGGTGGCGAAGTCGGCCAGCGTCGTCCCGGCGGTGGTCGAAGCGATGATCGTTGCCCAGTACAGCGTGGGGTGGAATCGCCTGGCGCGGATCTGAAGCACCACCAGCAGCAGCAGGATCGCTCCGAAGATGGCGGTTCCGACCAGATAGCCGTTGAGCCCGCCGGCGCCGGCGTCGGAGGTGGTCTCGCCGAGCCAGCTCATGCTCACCGCATCGCCCGCGGTCTCGCCCAGGGTGGTCGCGAAAATCTTGGCGATCCAGAAGCCAAGCGTGATCGCCGGGACCTTGCTCAACGCGGTGACCTGACCGCTTGCCGTCTCTGTCATCGTCATCCAACTCTGCTAAGGACTGCCCCGGTACGGAGGGCGTAATGGGCATTGGCAGGACGGCAAGCCAAAAATGCAGCGCGCTGGCGATCGCAGCGGCGCTGGTCTGCGCAACGCCCGCATCCGCTGCGCCTGCCGGCTGGGCCAAGGCTAGCGACTTGGTTCGATCGGGGCTGGTCATCGGCGCGGTCGGCATCCCCGCCGCCGATCGAGACTGGCGCGGCGCCGAGCAGGACGCGATTGCGATGGCCGTCGCTGGGGGCGCGACCGCCGCGCTCAAATATGCGATCCACGAGCGACGCCCCGACGGCAGTGACGACAATAGCTTTCCCTCGGGCCACACCTCGATCAGTTTTGCCGCCGCGGCCGGGCTGGAACAACGCTTCGGCTGGAAAGTCGGGATTCCGGCGCACCTCGCCGCCGCGTTCGTTGGTCTGGCGCGGGTCAAGGCGGACAAGCATTACTGGCACGACGTTCTGGTCGGCGCGGCAATTGGCGAGGCCGCCGGACTGCTGTTGGTCGACAAGCATCGCAATCGCGGCAAACCGCCGATCGGCGCAGGGTTGCGAATCGCGTTCTGAGCGCGGCAGGCGGACCTCATCCTGCTTACGCTGTGGCGCGTAGCCCGTGACCTTCCTCGAGATAGGCTGCGCTCTGCATTTCCTCGAGGCGACTGACGGTGCGCTGGAACTCGAATCTACCGTCGCCGGCGGGGTAAAGTTCGGCCGGCTCGGCATCGGCGGCGGCGAGCAGTTTGACTCGGTGCTCGTAGAGTTGGTCGATCAATGTCACGAAGCGCGATGCCTCATTGCGCATCTCGCGGGTCATGATCGGGATTCCGACCAGGATCACGGTGTGGAAGCGCCGCGCGATGGCGAGATAATCCGCCGCCCCGCGCGCCTCGCCGCACAATTTCTTGAACGAGAATACCGCCACGCCCTTGAGGCTCTTGGCGACATGCATCGCCCGGCCGCCGCCGACGTCCAATTCCTCAGTCGGGACGTTGGCGCGATCTTCGACCGGATAATCGGTCAGGCGGAAGAAGGCTTCGCTCAACCCCGCCGATGCGTGCGCGCCGTTGGGCACCAGCCACGTGTCGAGCCCTTGCAGCCGGTCGAGCCGGTAATCGGTCGGGCCGTTCAACGGCAGCACCGCCATCCGCGCTTCGATCAGCCGGATGAAGGGCAGGAACAGCTGGCGGTTGAGCCCGTCCTGATAGAGGTCGGCCGGCGGGCGGTTGGAGGTGGTGATGATCGCCGTCCCCGCTTCGATCAGCGCAGTGAACAGCCGGCTCATGATCATCGCGTCGGCCGGATTGGTGACCATCATCTCGTCGAACGCGAGCAATTTGACCTCGTCGGCAATGTCCCCGGCGACCGCGATCACCGGATCGCCTTCCTCGGTCTTGCGCGCCTTGGCCAACCGCTGGTGAACATCGAGCATGAAGGCGTGGAAATGGGTCCGGCGCTTGGGCTCGATCTCGATCATGTCATAGGCCAGGTCCATCAGCATCGACTTGCCGCGCCCGACCCCGCCCCACAGATAAAGCCCGCCGGGCGGTTTGGCGGTGCCGAGCAGGCGCTTGATCAGCTTGTCGCTGTTCGCCAGCTTTGCCGCGAAACGATCGATCGCCACCACCGCCGCCTGCTGGTCGGGATCGGCCTTGAGTTCGCCCGCCGCGACCAGCGCGACATAAGCGTCAGCGACTCGCGGCATCGCCGGTTTCGGACCGCGATTTGATCTTCTTCAGCGTGCCGGTGAAGCCGTAACAGATTGCACCGTCCTGCTCGCAATGGCCGTCGATGAATACCAGCCCGCCAGGGGTCTGCTTGAGCAAACGGACATGCGCGTCGAGCGGAACTCCCGGCTGCCCGCGGGCGATGAACCGGGTGCTGAGGTCAAGCGTGACATAATGGCCGCGCGCCATCCCGGCGCAAAAGCCGCCCGAAAAAAGCGCCATGTCGATGAAGCTCATCACCGCACCGCCATGGATCGACCCGCCGAGGTTCATGTGCCGATCTTCGGGGAACATGCGTACGACCGCGCGACCCGCCTCACCCGGCTGGAAGATGATCTTACCCGTCTGCGCCGCGAACGAGTCTGCGGGCATATCGCCCCAGCTGTACCAGCCGGGATGGTTGGGATCGTCCTGCGCTCCCGCCGGGAGCGTCGACGATTCAATCACCCCGCCCGCTCCGCGACCATCTTCTTGACCTCGGCGATCGCCTTGGCCGGATTGAGCCCCTTGGGGCAGTTGTTGGAGCAGTTCATGATCGTGTGGCAGCGGTACAGGCGGAACGGATCCTCGAGATTGTCGAGCCGCTCACCGGTCATTTCGTCGCGGCTATCGGCCAGCCAGCGATAGGCCTGGAGCAATACCGCCGGCCCGAGGAACTTGTCGCCGTTCCACCAATAGCTCGGGCACGAGGTGGTGCAGCAGAAGCACAAGATGCATTCGTACATGCCGTCGAGCTTGGCGCGGTCTTGCGGAGACTGCAGCCGCTCCTTGCCCGAGGGTTCGGGCGACTTGGACTTGAGCCACGGCTCGATCGACGCGAGCTGGGCGTAGGCATGGGTCAAATCGGGGACCAGATCCTTGACCACCTCCATGTGCGGCAAGGGCGTGATCTTGACCTCGCCCTTGATGTCCTCGATCGCGGTGGTGCAGGCCAGCCAGTTGCGGCCATCGATGTTCATCGAGCACGACCCGCAAATCCCTTCGCGGCAGGATCTGCGGAAGGTCAGGGTCGGGTCGATCTCATTCTTGATCTTGATCAGCGCGTCGAGCACCATCGGCCCGCATTGGTCGAGGTCGATCGAGTAAGTATCGTAGCGCGGGTTGGCGCCGCTCTCGGGGTCGTAGCGATAGACTTTGAACGACTTCGCCCGTCCGCCCTGGGCGACATGCGCCTTGCCGCGCTTGATCTTGCTGTTGCTGGGAAGCGCGAACTCGGCCACCGACCACTCCTGAAAAAGACGTCTTGGGGAGCCGCTACCATGCGGCGTGCGGGGGTTCAACGCCGCTGCACTAGCAACAGGCCGCATTTCGGCTAATCTTGCATCGACTTAGCGTTTCCGGGGGGAAGTGGCGTGACGGGCAATGATCAGGATGCAGACAGCATCGACGGGCTCGAGATGGCGCTTGCGTCGGGCCATGGCAGCGCCGAGGCGCGCGCGCTGATCGAGAAGCAGTCGCGGTTGATCGACGCACAGGAGACATTGGCCCGCGCCGACCTGCGCCATCGCGGCTGGCAGATCATCGGCGAGCGCGTCAGTTCGGTGATCAAGGGGCTGACCGCTTTGGTCGGCATCCTGATCTTGCTCGGCATCGGCTCCTTCCTGTGGTCGGCCAGTCGCGCCAGCGGGATGGTGGTCGACGCCTTCTCCGTCCCTCCGGCGTTTGCCCAGCAGGGCCTCAACGGGACGGTCGTCGCGGGGCAAATCCTCGACAAGGTCGGCGCGATTGAAGCCGCGACGGAATCCGCCCGCTCGCCGTCGAGCTATGAGAATAGCTGGAGCGACACGCAGGGCGTGGTCGTCCCCTACACTGGCGTCTCGCTCGGCGAATTGCGCCGCGATGCGCGCGCCTGGCTCGGCTCGGAAACCCATTTGAAGGGCGAGGTAGTTCAGCTGGGCGGTGGGCGAGTCGCCATCGCTTTTCGCGCCGGGGGCAAGGCTGCGGGACGAGTCGAGGGCAAGGACAGCGAATTCGACGCGCTGCTGCAACAGGCGGCGCTAGCGGTCTTCAAGGCAACTCAGCCCTACCGTTATGTCGTCTGGCTAGGCCGCAACGGCGGCAATCCGGCCGAAGCCAATCAGGTTCTGACGGCCTTGTCGCGATCGCCCGATCAAAGGGAACGGCTATGGGCGATGCACGCCCTTGCGCTCAATGCGGGCACCGACGCTGAAACCAAGGCGATCTATCAGCGTGCACTGCGCCTCCGCCCCGATTTCCTTCCCGCGATCGGAAACATGCCGATTTACGCTTTGTCCGCGGGTCAGGAAGAAGAAGCATTCAAGCTTCGCGGGCGCGCCGCCGTCGCCTATCGGGCCGGTCAACCCGATTACAATCCGGTCCACGCTGCAACCTACGCACTCCAGTCCGAAGGCGATCTCGCGGAAATGAAGGGCGATTTGCAAAGTGTCGCCCGGATGAGGGCCGAAGCGGTCGATCAGGTCGCTGCGGCCAACATCGTCGCAATTCGTCCTTTCTCCGCCGCCGTGGCCCACTCGGCGATTCACGACTTCGCCGCAGCGAAAGCGACGCTCGCTGCGGCCGGCTATCTCGACCCCGCCCGACGAGCCGACGTCGAGACAAAATACGGAAAACAATTAAGCCTGAAAACACTCTACGCTGTCGCTACCGACGATTTCGTCGCTCAAGCTGCTGAGCTTCAAACGATGGTCGCCTCGCTCCAGGGCGCCACGGCGTTGACATCCGCATTCGCCTCGCAGGAGTCGGCCGAAGAATTCATCAACTCGCTTCGCCCGGCGCTGGCCACCGCACTAATCCGCACGGGCCGTTGGCGCCAGGCGGCCGCGGTGATCGCGCCGATGCCGGCCAACCATGACGCCGCAATTCGAGTGCGCGGCCTCATCGCCGCTCATGCTGGTCGCGGGGCAGAGAGCGATGCGCTGTTCGCCCGCGCGTCGGCGCGAACCCCCTCCCTGCCCGCCGCCAACCTCCTGTGGGCCGAGGCGCTGCTCCATCGCGGCGACTCGGGAAGCGCCGAGCAGCAGGCGCGCGAAGCGATCCGCCGAGGGCCGAAGAGTGCGGCGGCGCACCGCATCCTGGGCGAGGCATTGTCAGCCCAGCGCAAATGGCCCGAGGCCGAACGCGCCTACGCCACCGCCGCGCGGCTCGCGCCGCAATGGGGGTCGCTCCACCTGCGCTGGGCCTCTGCGCTGTGGCGGCTGGGCAAGCGCGACGAAGCGCGAGCAACGCTGCGGGCGGCAGCGGCGATGGCCCTGAACGACGCCCACCGTACCCACCTTCGCGGGATGTTGATGGCGGCGACCAAAGCCTGACAGCGCCTAGCGCATCGCCGCACCCGCCAGCGGGAAGGCGGTGGTGCGCTTGACGGTTTCCATGGCGATCATCGAGGTGATCGTCTTTAGCGGCACCGCGGCGGTGATCGCGCGATAGAAAGCGTCGTAGGCGGCAATGTTGGGGACCGCGATCTTGAGCAGATAATCGACCTCCCCCGCCATCCGGTAGCTTTCCATCACTTCGGGCATGCCTGCGATCGCCGCAGCAAATGCCCGGGTCCACGCCTCGCTATGGTCGTCGGTCTCGACCGTGACGAAGATCGTCAGATCGATCCCGACCTTGGCGGCATCGAGCAAGGCGACGCGGCGCTCGATCACCCCCGATGATTCGAGCTTGGCGATCCGCCGCCAGCAGGGCGTCGGCGACAAATTCACTTCGGCCGCGACCTCGGCCAGTGTCAGCGAGGCATCCTCCTGGAGCAAGGCAAGGATCCTGAGATCGGTGGCATCCATCACAAACCGTCTCTTTCTTGGAAGATTCTTCCACGCATAGCCAAATCCACGCCAATTTGCCGCTTTCTCTTCGCCAGGTCAGCAATGCCTATGGTCAGGCAGCTGCGCAACAGCTAGATTTTCGTAGATGAATTTTCCAATTCAGCCTTTCGCACGCAAGACTCCCTAACCTTCGCGCGCATCCCACTGGAGCCCCCTCGCGGGGCTCCTTTTTTTTCCAAGGAGCCGAGCCGAATGACCGAGCGATCCGCGATTTACCGCGAAGTGGTAGCGGCCAATGCCGCTTATGCCGCCGACTTTGGCGACAAGGGCGGGCTTGCGCTCCCCCCGGCGCGGGGTTTTGCGATCCTGACCTGCATGGATGCGCGGCTCGACCCGGCCAAATATGCCGGTCTCGCCGAGGGCGACGCGCATGTCATCCGCAACGCCGGCGGCCGCGCCAGCGACGACGCCATCCGCAGCCTGGTGATCAGCCACAAATTGCTCGGCACGCGCGAATGGTTCGTGATTCATCACACCGATTGCGGGATGGAGCTGTTCGACGGCCCGACCATCGCCACCTTGCTCGAACAAAGCCGCGCCACCGCCGCCTTCGACGGCACGACGTGGACCAACCCCTCGGCGGAAGGCGACTCGACCGATGGCGGCTCGAGCGAAGGCGGATCGAGCGAAGGGTGGCACGTCGCCTGGCTCAACTTCACCGACCTGGCGCAAAGCGTCCGCGACGATGTCGCGCGGATCCGCGCCCATCCGCTGACCCCCGACAATGTGCCGGTGCACGGCTTCATCTACGACGTGAAGAGCGGCACCCTGGTCCCGGTCGACGCCCCGGTGACCGCCTAGAGCGACACGCGCTGGAGGCGTTTGCGCAGGCTGCCCATGCCGACCTCATCGACCGCTTGCTCGGGCTGTTGGGCGACGAGCAGCGCCCCGACATGGCTAAGGATCTGTGCCGAAATGTCGAGATTCTGGAGCTTTTCGGCATGGCGCATGACCAATAGAGGCTCGGCGCACAGATCGTCGCCAAGGCTTTCGAGCAAGCGCACGACATAGGCCAATTCCTCCGCCAGTCGCTTCGACAGGGCAGTGCGAAACGCCTCCGGCGATTGCGGGGGCGGACGGACTGGCAGCATCGCCGCCTCGCCGGACCGAACCGCCTCGACCATCGCGCCAACCACCGACTGGTGGCGCGCACCCCGCGCGGGTATCCACGCGTCGAGCGGCAAGGGAACATCGAAGCGCAGCCCGCATTCCTTGCGATTGCGCCACAGGATCGTCCCGCTGGCGTGGAGCTCGCCGCGGCTGATGTGCACCGTCTTGCCAACTGCGGGCAAGATCGCGGCCTCCAACCGTGCGCCGCCGGCGGACAGGTCGCGGAGCCGGATCTTGGCGGAAATGCCGTCGAAGCGGATCATCGCCGACAGCATCAGATTGGTACGCGGCATCGACCGCGCATTACCCTCTTGGTCCAAGGCTGTTGCAATCATCACCGGGCATCGTCTCCTGCCCGCAAGCTACCCGCCCGCGCCTTAACGCACTTGAGGCATTGCATCCGTTTCGGACGATTCTCGGCGGGGTCAGCGCGCTCCCTTGGGTTCGACCGGGTCCATCAGCTTGCGGGTGAGATAGACCATCTGCAGCGCCTGGGTCCGCGCTTGCTGCTTCAGATTGGCTCCGGCCGCGTGGCCGCCTTCGGTATTTTCGTAATAATAGAAGGGCAGGCCGAATTCCTCCATCCGCGCGGCGAATTTGCGGGCGTGCTGCGGGCCGGTGCGGTCGTCCTTGGTGGTGGTGTAGAAGAACGGTACTGGATAGGCCTTGCCCTTGGTGAGATTATGATAGGGCGAGGTCTTCTCCCAGAACTTGCGCACCGCCGGGTCGGTGGAAACGCTGCCGTATTCGCCCTCCCACGACGCGCCCGCCGCAATCTTCGAGATGCGCAACATGTCGAGCAATGGAATGTCGATCACCACCGCATTCCACAGCTCGGGACTCTGGGTAAGCGCCACGCCGGTCAGCAATCCGCCATTCGAGCCGCCCTTGATCCCCAACCGCCGCGCGCTGGTGATCTTGCGGTCGACAAGGTCGCGACCGATTGCGGCAAAATCGTCATAGACGATCTGGCGCTTGGTCTTGAGCCCCGCCTCATGCCAGGCGGGTCCGAATTCGCCCCCGCCGCGGATATTGGCGAGGACATAGACCCCGCCGCGTTCGAGCCAGAGCTTGCCGGTGCTGGCACCATAGGTCGGCGTGGAGCTGACCTCGAACCCGCCATAAGCGTAGAGCAAGGTCGGGTTGGTGCCGTCAAACTTCATGTCGCCGCGGTGGACCACAAAATAAGGCACTTTGGTGCCGTCGCTCGAGGTCGCCTCAAACTGCTGCGACACCAGATTGTCGGCGTTGAACTTAGCCGCTTGCTGGCGGAATTTGGTGGCGCTCCCCGCTTTGGCGTCGATCAGCCATTGCGACGGCGCGGTGAGGAAGCTGGTCACGCTGAACAAGGCGCGATCGTCGGTGTGGCTGGCGTCGGCGACGCCAATGGTCGAATTGTCGGGCAAATCGAGCGCCGATCGCCCCCAGCTGTCGTTCGGCCCGGGCTTGAACAGCAAGGTCCGCCCGCGGACATTGTCGAGGATCGAGACGATCAGCATGCCCTTGGTGGCGCTCGCGCCCTGCAGCGCTTCCTTCGCGGTCGGGGCATAGATCAGGGTCGGGCGAAGCCGCGCCGGATCGGCCTTCAACGCCGCCAGCTCGACCGACAGCAGGGAGCCCGCGGGAAACGCCTTGGTCGCCCCGACCGGGGTCCAGGCTTCTTGGCTCTGGATGATCACCCGCCCGTCGATCATGTCGACCAAAGCGGCCTTCTCGGGCATCACCAGGCGCCTCGGCCCCCTGGGGGTCAGCACGAACGTTTCGTTATGGAAGAAATCGGTCGCTCGGACGAGCATCTGCAACGTCCGTCCCTGCCCGTCGCGGAGCACCGCGCCCGAGGCGGCGAAATCGTCGGCAGTGCCGCGATAGACTTCGCGCGCCGCGCTCAAAGGCTGGCCGCGCTTGAGCGACTTCACCACATAGGCATAGCCCGACTTGGTCAGCAGCCCGGGAGACCATTCGCGGCTGACAAGCAATTCATTCTCGCTCACCC
>JAJAZM010000117.1 GCA_026785645.1 Sphingomonas bacterium
CGGCAAGGTCGCCAACATCGTCGATTTCGGCGCGTTCGTGACCTTCATGCCGGGCAAGGACGGCCTCGTCCACGTTTCGGAAATCCGCAATGACCGGGTCGAGAATGTCCGCGACGTCCTGTCCGAAGGCCAAGAGGTCAAGGTCAAGCTGCTCGAGGTCGACCAGCGCGGCAAGGTCCGCCTGTCGATGCGCGTCGTCGATCAGGAAACCGGTGCCGAGCTCGAGGACAGCCGTCCCCCGCGCGAAGGCGGCGAACGCAGCGAAGGCCGTGGCGATCGCGGCCCGCGCCGTGACGGCGGCGGCGGCGACCGTGGCCCGCGTCGTGATGGCGGCGGTGGTGGTCGTGGTCCCGGTGGCGGTGACCGTGGACCCCGTCGTGAAGGCGGCGGCGGCGACCGTGACCGTGGGCGTGGCGGCGAAGGTCGGGGCCGTGAAGGCGGCGGAGACCGTGGTCCCCGCAGCGAAGGCGGAGACCGTGGCCCCCGCCGTGAGCGCGAAGGCGGCAATTCGGACGGCCCAGCCCCCGAATTCGCCCCGGCGTTTTTGAACCCGGACAAAGAGTAGTCCTTCGCCCCTCTCCCTGTTCACGGGAGAGGGAGGGACCCGCCGCCCTTGCGGTGGGAGGGCGTAGCCGGCTTAAAGGCTCCACCGACCCGCTTGGGTCAGTGGAATGCCGGCGAAGGGGAGGGCCCTCACCGGCCTCCGCCCAGTCCAAAAAACAACAAAGGCCCCGCAGCGATGTGGGGCCTTTTTGTTATGAGCGTGGTTGGGGTTATGTGCTTGACCTGTATGTGCCTCTCCCAGACTAGAGGCAAATGATCGCTGCTCCGTCTTTGCATGCGCTTGCGGCAATCCTGTTTACGATTGCGGTGTTTGCCGCGTTCGCCAACGGGCGGATCAAGATCGAGATCGTCTCGCTGATGACGATCGCGATCATTGCCTTGGGCCTTTATGCGTTTCCGCTCGACAACCAGGCGCGCAAGGACGGCCTCAAGCTCGCCTTCGCTGGCTTTGGCCATCCTGCCCTGATTACCATCTGCTCGCTAATGATCATGGGTCGCGGCCTGGTCGTTACCGGCGCCCTTGATCCGACGGCGCGCGCGCTGGCCAGAATATGGCGTTTCAGTAAATGGATCGGCCTGCTTGTGACCCTCGTCGCCGCGATGGGTTTGAGCATGATCGTCAATGACACGCCGGTGCTGGTGCTCCTCATTCCGGTGATGGCTCGGTTGGCGGCGAGCGGCGCCATGCCGACTTCGAAAACACTGATGCCGCTCAATGCTGCGATCCTGATCGGCGGCATGGCAACCACGATCGGCACGTCGACCAATTTGCTGGTCGTCTCGCTCGCCAACGACCTTGGTATGCCGCCGCTGGCCGTCTTTCACTTCACGCCAATCGTGCTGATGGCGGCGCTCGTGGCGCTGCCGTACATTTGGCTGGTCATGCCGAGATTGATGCGCGACAATTCGCAGGCGGCAGGCCACGAGCCGCGTCGTTTTGCGACCATCCTGAGGCTTCGCGATTCATCAACCGCGCTAGGTCGGTCACTCGCCGACGTGCGGACTATGATCCCGAATGTTGAGGTCATCGGCCAGGCCGGCAATTTGACCCACGACTCGCGGGTAGCGGTGATTGGCTCCCGCAGCGAACTCGAAGGCGCCGCACGACGATTGACCGCTTCGGCCGCGCCGCGCTGGCTGGTCGATCGGCTCAAGCGACGCTCGACCGAAGAAAAGGAAGATCTGGTCGAGGCCGAACTGGCGGTCACTCGCGATTCGCGGCTCATCGGGTTGACCCTCCAGGCAAGCGGCCTCGAACATGTCGCGATCACCGGCGTCAGTCAGGCCCCCGGTGCCCGCGACCATCGAACCAACAGCGCCGACGAGCCCTTGGCCGAGGGCGATGTGCTGATGGCGATGGGGCTGGCGAGGGATATCCAGGCCTTTTCCCGGCGCGAGGGCTTACTGCTTCTCGACGGGATTCGAGAGCTTCCGCGAACCGCCAAGGCCACGCTTGCCTTGATCATCATGGGCGTCGCGGTGTTGCTTGCGAGTGTCGGCGTGCTGCCGATCGCCATTTCCTCGCTCGGCGGCGCAATCGCGATGCTGGCGACCGGATGCGTGCGCTTCGAGCGGGTCGGCCGCGCGCTGTCCGCAAAGGTAATTGTGTTGGTGGCAGCGAGCCTCGCGATCGGACGGTTCATCCTTGAATCGGGTGGGGCTGAATGGCTCGCCCAGTTGATGGCCCTTGGCCTCGTGCATTTGCCGGCTTGGGGCGTTCTGGCGGCAATCATGATCTTCGTGACATTGCTTACCAATTTCGCGTCCAATGCGACGGCGGCGGCGGTCGGCACCCCGATTGCGTTCAGCCTTGCAAACACGCTTGGCCTGCCCGTTGAACCGCTGGTGCTGGCGGTGCTGTTCGGCTGCAACCTCTGCTACGCCACGCCGATCGCCTACCAGACCAACATGCTGATCATGAACGAGGGCGATTACCGATTCGCCGATTATCTCCGCGCCGGCATTCCCTTGGTGCTCATCATGATCATCTCGTTGGCCTACCTCCTGGTCCGGCAATACGGACTTTTAGCGAAGTGAAAATCAGGGGAAAGCGTCAAGCTTGCACCTTGACCCCACCCCCATTTTCCCCGACACAGCCACCCGATGACCACGCCCCTCCCCTCAACACGCCAAGCGTTCTTGGCCACCACCTGGTGGCGCTCGCCCGTTCTTTTGGCGGCGCGATGGCGTGGGGTTTGATGTCTTAGGACAACGAACAGACGACCTTCGAAGCCCGCCCACCCGGCGGGTTTTTTATTGCCCGCGATTCACTCAAGGACATTTTCACGATGCTGACCAACCAGATTGCCGAACGCGACCTCACCGCGCCGCCAGCCGACGACCATGCCGTTCCCAACCCCCTCCCCAAACTCCTTTCGGGCGAGGACCTCCCCATCGAAGACGCCGAGCATTTGTTCGAGCGCCTGGTGCTGGGCAAGCTCGAGCCGGCCGAGATCGCCGGCATGCTGATCGCGCTTCGCATGAAGGGCGAGACCGCCGAGGAGATGATCGGCGCCGCCCATGCGCTCAGCGCCGCCGCGACCCCGTTCGAGCGCCCCGATTACCTCTTCGCCGATTGCTGCGGCACCGGCGGCGACGGCTCGGGGCTGATCAACGTCTCGACCGCGACCGGCTTCGTCGCCGCCGCCGCAGGCCTGCCGATCGCCAAGCATGGCAACCGCTCGGTCAGCTCGCGCTGCGGCTCGGCCGACGTGCTCGAAGCGGTCGGCGCGCGGATCGACACTGCCCCCGCCGCCGCCCGCGCGATGCTCGACGAAATCGGCTTCTGCTTCCTGTTCGCCCCCGCCTACCATCCGGGAATGAAGCATGCCGCCTTGGTCCGCCGCCAGCTTGCGGTGCGCACGGTGATGAATTTGCTCGGCCCCTGCATCAATCCGGCGCGGCCCCCGGTGCAACTGCTGGGCGTGGCCGATCCGACCATGCTCCGCCGCATCGCCCAGACGCTCGACGCGGTCGGCGTCAAACAGGC
>JAJAZM010000118.1 GCA_026785645.1 Sphingomonas bacterium
AAACGGAATCAGGAAGCTCAGGATTTCGTCCGGCTCGGGCAATCTGCCGGGTCCGAACTCGCCACACGCCATCGGACCTGCGTCGGGGTCGATGACGGTGATGCCGCGCTGCCGCAAGGTGGCGATGTTGGTCTGGGTCGCCTCATGCTGCCACATGCGGACGTTCATTGCCGGGGCGATGATCACCGGCTTGTCGGTGGCGAGCAGCAAAGTGGTGGCGAGGTCGTCGGCGATACCGGCGGCCATCCTGGCGATGAGATCGGCGGTGGCGGGGCAGACCAGCACGAGGTCGGTAGCGCGGGACAGCTGGATGTGGCCCATCTCGGCCTCGTCCTTGAGATCCCACAGCGAGGTGTAGACCGGGCTTTCGGAGAGGGCGGCGAGGCTCATCGGAGTGACGAAATGCGCTCCGCCGGCGGTCAGCACGGGAGTCACAGAGTGGCCCGCCTTGCGCGCGCCGCGGATCAGCTCGGCGGCTTTATAAGCCGCTATTCCGCCGCCGACGATGAGGAGGATCCTTGCCATCACCAGCGACTAGCCGCTTGGAGCAGAGAGAGTCGAGCGCGGCGTAAAGCCCCTGACGCTCCTAAAGACCCTGAAGTCATTGGGTGAGCGACCAATATAGCGGCATCGGGGCGACAAACGAAGCATTGCGGCGCGATGGATGAAATTTGGCAGTCGAAATCCAACATTGGAAGGGGGCTGTTTTTGTGCGTAGAACATGGTCAGATCGGTCAGGGGGGCGATATGATCCGATATCTGGCGGCACTGATGCTGGTGATGTTCGCGGGCTGCGCAATGCAGCAGCGCGAGCCGATGGAAGTCGTGCCGCCACCGCCACCGCCACCGCCACCGCCACCGCCACCGCCACCGCCACCGCCACCGCCTCCACCTCCACCGCTGCTCGAGGCGGTGGAGGAAATCGCTCTCGGAAGCGCCGGGCCGCAGCAGCCCGTGAGGTCGACGCGGCCATTGTCACGCGCGCGGGCGGGCAGCCCGCCCTCCGCTCGATCGGCCTCGATCAACGCCTTGCCGTTTACCGATCCGCAGCCGGGGCCATCGGCCGAGGGACCGGAAGTGGCGGGTGTCGAGGAAGGCGTCGGGGCGTTCGTCAAGCCGCCGCCGATGCAGGCCGATCGCTGGTATGTGATCGAATTCGTGGCCGGACCGACCGAACAGAAGATTCGCGCGGAAACCGAGGGCCAGGATCTGACCGCGCCAACCCGGATTTATGTCGGCAAATGGATGCGGGTGACGCTGCTCGACGACCCGGCATTCGAGATCAAGCGAAAGTCGCCGACCACGGGCAAGGGAGAACAGCAGACCGGCCTCGACAAGACGGCGACTTGGTTGTGGGATGTCCGGCCCAACGTCGGTGGGCCGCATTCACTCAAGGCCGAGGTCGAAGTGCTTTCGAAAAACGCCGATGGCAGTTTCGAGCGGATCGACGGCTACACGCGCAAGGTCGACGTGACGGTCAAAGTCGGCGCGCTCAAGGAAACGCTGGGCGCGATCGATCAGGCCAGCACCATCGGCGAGAAACTGACCAAATTGTTCGGTACGTGGCAGAAAACGATCGCTGCCTTGGTGGCGTTGCTGGGCGCGATCGGACTGCTGGCGTGGAAGCTCGGGCTGAAACGCGCAAAGCCGGCCGATTGAGCCCTAATATTTCTTGCGCTTGAGCTGGGCGGTCGGCTTGGGGCGGTGCGTCGGCGGTCTGCCCTGCGGCGCGCCCTGCGGCCGTCCACCCTGCGGTCGAGGCCGCGGGGCGAGCGTCGGGCGATTGTGGTGGCTCGGCGGGGCCTCGCCCGGATTTTGCGCCTGCTCGATGATCAGGCCCTGGTCCTCGGGCGCGATGACGGCGCGGCGAAGCGCGGCCTGGAACCCCGGGGTGGCACGCTTGGTGACTTCGAAATAGCTGTCGCTCGCGGCGATCCGGATCGCTCCGATATCGTTGCGCCCGACATGGCCGTAGCGACAGATGAGCGGCAGCAGCCAGCGCGGATCGGCGTTGTGGCGGCGACCGGCATTCAACCGGAACCAGGTCGAATCGTCGAAGCCCTGACGCGGGCCGCTGTCCTCCCCGCGTTCAGCACGCGCGCCCTGCGGAAGAATGTCTTCGGCGGCGGGAAGATCGCTCTTCAAGGCCTTGGCCAGCGCCAGCGCCATCGCTTCGGGGGTCAGCGCATCGGTCAGCGCCTTGGCGAGCTCGAGATCGTCGTCCTCGGGATCGGCGGGCATGGCGAGCTGGGCGAACAACCGGTCGCGATCCTTGGCGCGAATATCGTCGGCGGTCGGGGCCGGAGTCCATTCGGTTTCGATGCGGGCGTTGCGAAGCATCATCTCGACCCGGCGGCGCGCCTTGTGCGGGACGATCAGCACGGCGGTGCCCTTGCGTCCGGCGCGGCCGGTCCGGCCCGAACGATGCTGCAGCGCCTCGGCATCGCGCGGAAGCTCGACGTGGACGACGAGGCTGACCGACGGCAGGTCGAGCCCGCGCGCGGCGACATCGGTCGCAACGCACACCCGGGCTCGCCGGTCGCGCAACGCCTGGAGCGCCGAATTGCGTTCGTTCTGGCTGTGCTCGCCCGACAAAGCGACCGCCTTGAAACCGCGCTCGGTCAGGCTGGCGTGGAGCCGGCGGACCGCGTCGCGCGTAGCGCAGAACAGGATTGCGGTTTCGGCGTCGTGGAAGCGCAGCAGATTGACCACGGCATGTTCGATATCGACCGGTGCAACGGTCACCGCCTGATAGGCGATGTCGGCATGGCCCTGCTTGTCGCCCAAGGTCTCGATCCGCAGCGCATCCTTCTGGTAGCGCTTGGCGAGCGCGACGATCGGGCGCGGCATGGTGGCCGAGAACAATAAGGTGCGGCGTTCGGCCGGGGTCGCGTCGAGGATTTCCTCGAGCTCCTCGCGGAAGCCCATGTCGAGCATCTCATCGGCCTCGTCGAGCACCGCGACCTTCAAGTGCGACAGGTCCAGCGCGCCGCGCTCGAGATGGTCGCGAAGCCGGCCCGGGGTGCCGACGACGATGTGCACGCCCCCATTCAAAGCGCGCCGTTCCTTCATCGGATCCATGCCGCCGACGCAGGTCACGACGCGGGCGCCGGCGTCGGCGTAGAGCCACTCGAGCTCCTTCGAAACCTGGATGGCGAGTTCGCGGGTCGGGGCGACGACCAGGGCCAGCGGTTCGCGGGTCCAGGCGATCCGCTCGCCGTCCATCAGTTGCGGGGCGAAGGCGAGCCCGAAGGCGACGGTCTTGCCCGAGCCGGTCTTGGCCGAAACGATCAGGTCGCGGCCCTGCGCCTCGTCGGAAATCACCGC
>JAJAZM010000119.1 GCA_026785645.1 Sphingomonas bacterium
GGACGCAAGTCGAGCGCTATCCGTGGCTGGATGCGGTGACGATCACTGACCCGTCGGCGATGCAGCCATTCGCCGAATTCGGGATCGTGCTGCTGCTGTTTGCGATCGGGCTCGAGCTGAGTTTCAAGCGGCTGGTCAAAATGCGCCGCGCGGTGTTCGGCATTGGCGCTGCGGAGCTTGGCTTCGGTGCGCTGTTGATCGGCGGCGGGCTGGTGCTGATGGGCAATTCGCTTAGCGCAGCGATCGTGCTCGGCCTCGCGCTGGCGATGTCGTCGACCGCTTTGGTCATCCCGCTCGCCGGAACCACCAGTCCGGCGGGCAAGGCGGCGTTCGCGATGCTGCTGTTCGAGGATCTCGCTCTGGTGCCTTTGCTGTTCCTGTTCGCCAGCCTTGGCGGCGGCGGCGAACCGGGCGCGTTGCTGACAGTGCTTTGGCAGGGCGCGCTGGTGATTGCGGTGATGCTGGTCGCCGGGCGCTTCCTGCTCCCGCCATTGTTCGCGCAGGCAGCGCGAACCAAGAGCCCCGAACTGTTCCTCGCGGTCAGCCTGCTCACCGTGATCCTCGCCAGCCTGGCGACCAGCGCGGTCGGGCTGTCGCCGATCCTCGGCGCGCTGGTTGCCGGAATCCTGATCGCCGAGACCGACTATCGCGGCGAAGTCGAGCAGGTCACCGCGCCGTTGCGCGGGCTCGCGCTCGGCGTGTTCCTGATCACGGTCGGGATGAGCCTGAACCTGGTCGCATTGTTCGCCAACTGGCCGGCCTTGCTGGCGGCGCTGGCGCTGGTGTTGCTGGCCAAGATCGCAGTCACTTCGATCCTGCTGTGGCTGAGCGGATCGCGGCCCGGGGTGGCGGCGGAAACCGGGCTGCTCATGGCCAGTCCGTCGGAAACGACCCTGATCCTGCTCGGCGCGGGCGCGGCGGCGGGGGTGATCCTGCCGCAAGCCGCGAGTTTCTGGCAGGCGGTGACCGCGCTCGGGCTGACGGTGACCCCGATGCTGGCGATGCTCGGGCGGGCAGCGGGACGCAAGGTCGACCGCCAGGCATCGGCCCATGTCGAACAAGGCGCGGCGGCGGGCAAGACCGTGATCTTCGGCTTCGGCCGGGTCGGGCAGATGGTCGCCGACATGCTGACCAATCACGACAGATCCTATCTGGCTGTGGAAAGCGACATCGACGCAGTGCTCGGCGCTCGCGAGATGGGCTATAATGTGCTGTTCGGCGATGTCGCGCGCGGGGCGATGGTCGACAAGCTCGGGCTGGGCGATGCCGACGCTCTGGTATTGACGATGGACGATCCGGTGCTGATCATTCGCCTCGCCCGCACATTCCGCGACCAATTTCCCGATCTTGCGATCATCGCCCGCGCCCGCGATACCGACCATGCCGCGCTCCTCTACCGCGCCGGGGTGACCGATGCGGTGCCCGAGGCGATGGAAGCCTCGCTCCAGCTATCGGAAGCGGTGCTGGTCGATATCGGCGTGGCGATGGGCCCGGTAATCGCCTCGATCCACGAAAAACGCAGCGAACTCCGCGCGGAGATTATGGCGGCGGGCGAATTGGAGATGGAGCCGACGTTGGGGCGGAGATGGGTTCGGGATTCAGGGTAATTCCTCCCTGTTTCGGAGCGAACTTTCAGGCGCCAATCCCTCCCAGCTCTTTCCGCACCGCCTGGAGCGCTTCATTCGAATTCTCGCCGTCCGGTCCCCCACCTTGCGCCATGTCGGGACGGCCGCCGCCGCCCTGCCCGCCTAGCGCCGCCACCGCAGCCTTGACGAGGTCGACCGCCGAGATCGTGGCGACAAGGTCGTCGGTCACCCCGACGGCGACGCTGGCGCGGCCGTCGTTGGTGGCGATCAGCGCGGCGATTCCGCTGCCGAGACGTTGCTTCATGGCGTCGACTTCGCCGCGTAGGTTCCTGGGGTCGAGTCCGTCGACGACTTGGCCGAAGAAGGCATGACCCGCGATTTGCTCAGGTACGGAATCGTCGGATTTCGCCGAGCCGCCGCCCATCGCGAGTGCCTTCTTCGCATCGGCGAGTTCACGCTCGAGGCGACGTGCGGTTTCGACCAAAACGGCAACCCGCGCGGGCACTTCGTCGGGTGAGGATTTGAGCGCGGCAGCGGCTTCGCGGAGTTTGTCGTCGCGAGCGTTGAGCCAGTGGCGCGCGCCCTCACCAGTCAGCGCCTCGATCCGGCGGATGCCCGAGGACACCGCGCTTTCGGCGATGATCTTGAAAATGGCGATGTCGCCGGTCGCCTCGACATGGGTGCCGCCGCACAGTTCGACGGAATAATGCTTGTCGGTGTTGCGCCCCATCGAGAGCACGCGGACCTCGTCGCCATACTTCTCCCCGAACAGCGCCAATGCGCCCGCCGCGACGGCGTCGTCGGGGGTCATCAGTCGGGTGGTGACGGGCTGATTGGCGCGGATCTCGGCGTTCACCTCGGCTTCGATCGCGGCGATGTCGTCATGGCTCAACGCCTTGGGGTGCGAATAGTCGAAGCGCAGGCGGTCAGGCGCAACGAGGCTGCCCTTCTGCGTGACATGGCCACCAAGTCGGTTGCGCAAAGCGGCGTGGAGCAAGTGAGTCGCGCTATGGTTGGCGCGGGTCGCAGCACGGCGCTCGACATCGACTGACTGGCGGAGCGTGTCGCCCAACTTGATGTTTCCCTCGGCGATTCGGGTGCGGAGCGCATGGAGCTTGCCGAGCGGTTTAGACGTTTCCTCAACAAGACCTTTGAAACCATTGATTGACGTGAGTTTTCCAGCATCACCAACTTGACCGCCGCTTTCGCCATAGAAGGGGGTCTGGTTGAGAATGACGGTGACGGTCTCGCCCTCGCCTGCCGTATCGACCCGTGCGCCATCCTTGACCACGGCGAGGACCACGCCCTCGCCTTCATGGCCCGAGTAACCGGTAAATTCGGTCGATCCGATTTCCTCGGCGAGATCGTACCACAATTCATCGGAGACCTTTTCGCCCGAGCCTTTCCAGGCGGCGCGGGCGGCGGTTTTCTGCTCGGCCATCGCGGCATCGAACCCGGCGCGATCGACCGACATGCTGCGGGCGCGAAGGGCATCCTCGGTAAGGTCGTAAGGAAAGCCGAAGGTGTCGTAGAGCTTGAACGCGGTGGCGCCGGAGAGCTCGCCCTTTTCACCCATTTTTCCAGTGGCTTCGTCGAGCAGTTTCAGACCGTTGGCGAGCGTTCGGCGGAACTGCGCTTCTTCCCCCGCCAAGGTCGCTTCGATCAGCGGCTGGGCGCGCACCAACTCGGGGTAAGCGGCACCCATTTCCTTGACCAGCTCGGGCACCAGGCGGTGCATCAGCGGATCCTTGGCGCCGAGCAAGTGGGCGTGGCGCATCGCGCGGCGCATGATCCGGCGAAGGACATACCCGCGACCCTCGTTTGCCGGGAGCACACCGTCGGCGACGAGGAAGCCCGAAGCGCGGAGGTGGTCGGCGATGACACGGTGGCTGGCCTGTTGTTCGCCGACCGCCTTGGTGTGCGTCAGTTCCTCCGACGCATGGATCATCGCCTTGAAGGTATCGGTGTCATAATTATCGTGGACGCCCTGCATCACCGCCGCGAGGCGCTCGAGCCCCATGCCGGTGTCGATCGACGGCCTGGGCAGATCGGCGACAATCTCGTCGCTCTCCTGCAGGAATTGCATGAACACCAGGTTCCAGATCTCGACGAAGCGATCGCCATCCTCGTCGGGCGAACCCGGCGGCCCACCGGGGATATGGTCGCCATGATCGTAGAATATTTCCGAGCATGGCCCGCTCGGCCCGTCCGCACCCATCGCCCAGAAATTGTCCTTGGTGGCGATGCGGATGATGCGGCTGTCGGGCAGGCCCGCAATCTTCTTCCACAGGTTAAAGGCTTGGTCGTCGGTGTGATAGACGGTGGCGGTCAACTTGGCAGGATCGAGCCCCCAGTCGCGGGTCAGCAGGGTCCAGGCGTGGGTGATCGCCTGATCCTTGAAATAATCGCCGAAGCTGAAATTCCCCAGCATTTCGAAGAAGGTGTGGTGGCGCGCGGTGTAGCCGACATTGTCGAGGTCATTATGCTTGCCCCCAGCACGAACGCACTTCTGGCTGCTGGTGGCGGTGACATAGGGCCGCGTCTCGAGCCCGGTGAAGACGTTCTTGAACGGCACCATCCCGGCGTTGACGAACATCAAGGTGGGATCGTTATGCGGGACGAGCGGCGCGGATGGTACGCGGGCATGCCCCTGCCCTTCGAAATAATCGAGGAAGCTGCGGCGGATGTCGTTGGTCGAGGTCATGGCAAGTCAGATATGAGACTTGCTGCAATGCGGCAAGGGAGCGGCACCTTGCGGCACCGCTCCCCCTTGATTCAACGCCTCAAATGCCGTCAGCCGTAGACCGGATAAGATTCCTCGATCAGTCCAGAGCCGGTGTCTACCCGGTACACATTGCCGTTGGCATAGCGATACCAGTCGGAACCGCTGTCGGCGTAACGGTCGCGATAATCGAACGGCACGTTATACGTGTCGTAGCCGCTCGGCATGCGCTGTCCGACCGCAAACTGATCGCCGCTGATCAACGCTGCAAGCGCCAGGATCATCTGATTGGTCGGATCGACCTGGTAGATCCCGTCATTGGCATAACGATATTGATACTGCGGCGTGTCGGCATAGGCCGAACGATAGCCGTAAGGGACGTTATAGTCTGGATAGGCCACCGGCCACGGGCTCCCGATGTCATAGTTATCGCCGTAAATCGGATAGCGCGCCGCAATCTGCCGGCTGCCCTGATCGACCTGATAGATATAGCCGTCGCCATAGCGATAATAATGATCGTCATCGTCCCGATAGCTGGCGCGATAGTTGAGCGGCACATTGTAGACGCCATAGCTGGCCGGAAGCGCCTGGCCGATGCCATAGCCCTGGCCCATCACCAGCGACACTAAGGCGGTGATCAGCTGGGTGCTGCCATCGACCTGGTAAATGCCATAGCCGTCGTTGCGATAATAATAGTCCGGGGTATCGTAATAATAGTCGCTATATCCTGACGGCACGTAGCTGCTGTAATAGGTCTGCGGCCACGGATCGCCGATGCCATATCCTCCGAACAGGGGATATTGCGAGCGGACGAAGCCATCGTTGCGATTGATCCGGTAGACGCTGCCGAAATTGCTGTCGTAGCGATGATAATAATCGCTGGTGTCCACATAATTGCTCGCAAAATACGTCGGCACCGGTGACCAAGATTGAACATTATAATCGACGCGGTCGCCAATCGACACGATCCGGCGACCGTCGAACTTGGCCTTGAACGGCTTCATCTGGCGCATCTCGCGGCTCGCGAACACCGGCGCAACCGGACGATAGCCGCGACCATCGAATCGCGCGGTACGGACCGAGCTGCGGTCGTCGCCGCGAGGAGCGAACAGGCGTTCGGCCGTTTTACGCTCAATCTGCTTCTGCTGGCGATCAAGCTGCTGCGGACGGACGTTGTTGCGCTCGATGCGGTGCGCCTGGCGCTCGACACGCTGCTGCTGACGCTCGACCTTGGCGTTGCTCTCTACGCGTTGCGCCTGGCGCTCGACGCGTTGCGGACGCTCGACGCGCTGCTGCTGGCGTTCCACGCGCTGCTGCTCACGCTCGACGCGTTGCGGACGCTCGACACGTTGCTGGCGCTCGGCACGCTGGACCTGGCGCTCGACTCGTTGCGGCCGTTCCGCGCGTTGCATCTGTTGACGTTCGACGCGTTGCGGGCGCTCGACGCGCTCCGTTTGCTGACGTTCGGCGCGCTGGACCTGCTGCGACCGTTCCTGGCGCTGCGGGCGCTCGGCCTTCTGGCCATCACTCTGCTGCGCTGCGGCCTGCTGCATATTATCAGCGCTGCGGCCGCCCTTCTCGGCCGAAACCGGGGAAGTCAGAGCAATGCCGGCAACGCTGGCGATCAATAAAATCTTGCGGGTCATGAGTGACCTCCAATCTTGTTTTTTCTCACATATTCAACGCACAACAATGGCAGTTGGAGCCTGTGCGGGGCATGAACCTGAGCGCTTTCGGCTCGGCTCGCCGCGTCGCGGCCTCGGTCCATCCGCCTGTTGTCCGGGGTTCAGGAACGTCGGCGGAAGGAGCCCCTTCGAAGGCCTCCGAAATTTATTTGTCATTTCCCGTTTTCGGGGCTTGCAGGCCGCCGCGAATCAGTGTTTAACACAATTGTGGTTGCGGTCTTCGGATTGAAATCATGGAGCCTCGGACACCTCGGTGTCCGGGGCTTTCTTGTATCTGGCGCTTTCTTCTGCTCGGCGCAGCCGGTACCGAAGATGCGCCGCTCCCTTATCCTGCTCCCAGCCACGGCCATCGCCCGGGGCTTTCTTTTTGTCCGCGTTTGACTGGAGTGCAGCGCTGTTCAGTTGGCACCTCGCCTTTTCACTCCGGCGGAGTCGAGTGAGCCGGCGGTTCGCCGCGCCGCAACAGGCGCTGCGCGAGGCCGAGCGCAGTGCCCACCGCGATGGCGATGGTCAGATCGCTGAACAGGGTCAGTGCAAAGGTAACGACTAATAGCAGCCGGTGGCTCAACGGTGCGCGGAGGCGCTCGGGCCAGCGATGGGGCTCGCTCATCACCCAGGCGGTGACGATCAGCAGGCCGGCAAGCGCGGGCATGGCGAGATAACCGGCCAGCGGTGCGGCGGCGATCATGATCAACAAGATCGTGATGGCGTGGACGATTCCGGCAACCGGGGTGCGCCCGCCGGCGCGGACATTGGTTGCAGTGCGTGCGATCGCACCGGTCGCTGGGATCCCGCCAAATAGCGGTGAAGCGATGTTGGCGATACCCTGTGCAAGCAGTTCGGCATTCGAGCGGTGCGCGCCGCCGATCATCCGGTCGGCGACCACTGCCGAAAGAAGGGATTCAATGCCGGCGAGGAAGGCAATGATCAGCGCCGACGGGAGCAACTCGCGGATTCGCTCGAGGCTGAAGGGCGGAATTGCAATCATCGGCAGGCCGTTGGGCAAATTGCCATAGCGCGAAAAGATCGTGTCGACCGGGAGCGCGAGGAGCGCCACCGCCGCCGAGGTGAGCGCGATGGCGATGATCGAGCCGGGGAGCCGCGGGACGAATTTGCGAAGGCCAAAGATCAGGACGATCGCGCCGACCCCGATCACGAGCGCAGTCGGATTGACCGTCTCGCGCGCGGCCCACAACGCCGGCAGGATATGGACCAGGTCGGCGGGCATGCGTGCGATCGTCGGGCCCAGCAGATCCTTCAACTGGCTGACCGCGATGATAACCGCGATGCCGATGGTGAAGCCTTCGATCACCGGTTCGGGAATCAGGGCGATCAGCCGACCGGCCTTCAGCAAGCCGCCGATGACGAGGATGATCCCGGCCATCAAGGTAGCAAGGAGCAGGCCGTCGAAGCCGAACTGCTGGATCACGCCATAGACGACGACAATGAATGCCCCGGTCGGCCCGCCGATCTGGACCCGGCTCCCGCCGAACAGCGAGACGGCGAGCCCACCGATCACTGCTGTAACGAGACCGGCAGCGGGTTGGGCGCCGGAAGCGATGGCGATGGCAATACTGAGCGGTAGCGCGACCATCGCCACGGTAACCCCGGCGATCATGTCCGCGATCATCAGCTTGGTCGAATAATGGCGTAATGTTGTCAGGAGCTTGGGTTGCATCACTTGCGCTATGACCGAGGAGCGGTGGAAGCAATCCAGCGGCGCGGTGCGATCAAGGCAAAACCGAGCCTCGACGGCGCGCAAACGGCTCGTTAGCAGGCACCATGGCCAAACGATCCACCACCAGCATTCCCAAATATCGCCGCCAACGGTCCAGTCGGCGTGGCGTCGTCGGCGGTTTGTTCCGCTTCCTGCTCAAGTTGATCCTCGGGGTGTTGCTATTCTCGATCCTGTGGGTGCTGGCTTATCGCTTCATCAACCCTCCGCTGACCGCAACGATGGTCGGTGATGTCGTCGGCGGGCGCGGGCTCAGCAAGGACTGGATGAGCCTGAAGGCGATGGACCGCGACATGGTCCGCGCCGCGATCGGCGCCGAAGACAGCAAGTTTTGCGCGCACAACGGCTTCGATATGGAAGCGATCGAGGATGCGATGAAGCGCAATGCGAGCGGGGGTCGCATCAGGGGCGGTTCGACGATCAGCCAGCAGACCGCCAAGAATGTCTTCCTGTGGCAGGGCGGCGGCTATCCGCGCAAGGCCGCCGAAGCCTACTTCACCTTCCTGATTGAAAAGCTGTGGGGCAAAAGGCGGATCATGGAAATCTATCTTAACGTCGCCGAGACGGGGATTGGCACTTATGGCGCCAACGCCGGGTCGCTGCGCTATTTCGGGCATGATGCTTCGGCGATGAGCGCAACCGAGGCCGCGCGGATCGCGGCGATCCTGCCGCTTCCCAAGAAGCGCGGCGCGGTGGCGCCGAAGGGCTTCACGAAGCGCTACGGTAATTCGATCGCGGCGCGGGTCGGAGTGGTCGGTCGTGACGGGCTCGACGCCTGCGTCTATGCCGGCACCAAGGCCCCGGTGAACAAAGCCCCGCCCAAGGTGACCAAGCCGCCGCGCGAGCTACCGGGCGCCGAATATGAAACCGCCACCCCGCCCCCGCCCGAGCTCAGCATCGACGCACCGCCGGTCGACCTGCAACCGACCCCGGCGCCGGGGACGCCCGACGCGCCGGTTGCGAGCGAGCCGGTGACGATTGGGGAGCCGCAGGTCGAACCAGCGCCGACTCAGGAGCCGACGACCGCGCCGCCACCGGGAACCTAGCCGACCAGCGCCAACTTTGGGCCTTCCTGCGCCGACAGGGTCACCGCGCCCGGCCCGAGCAGATGGTCAAGCCGCGCGGCGAGGTCGGCGTCGAGCGCGAAATCGCGGCCGAGGATGAGCAGCGCTTCGCGATTGCCGCTGACTGGCACGCTGGCGCGAATGAGGCCATTGCCACCGCGTGCGGCGGCGAGGTGCGGGACGACGGCCGCGAGGGCGGCGGAATCATTGATGACGAGATCAAGCTGCAACCGGGTCATTTTGGCGAGGCTGTCGATCGGCTGGAAATGCTTGACCGTGACGCGCGGCACTTCGTCGCCCGGGCGGCGGTCGAGCTCGACCGTCATCAATCCGCAGGTTCCCGCCTTGGCCGCAGCCTCGAGCTCGGCTGACGGGCCGGCATCGAACACGGTGGCGACATATTGCCCCGACGCATCGGAGATGGTCGCCATCATGTAGCGCCGCCCCTTCGCCGAAGTGCGCCAATTGATCGATTCGACCAGGCCCGCCATCATCGCCGCAGACCGACCACCATCGGCCGGGGCGGGAAGCAAAGCGAGTTCGGCGAAGCTCTTGACCCGGTGCGCGGCGAGCAAGTGACGCTGGGCATCGACCGGATGGGCGGAAAAATAGAAACCGAAGGCATCGCGTTCGGCGGCCATCCGTTCGGCCAGCGTCCAAGCGGCGTTTCTCGGCAAGCGGATCGCCGCGACCGACGAATCACTGCCCGCGCCGCCAAACAGGCCATGCTGGCCGCTGGTGCGCTGGTCATGCGCCGATGCGGCATGGGCGAGGAGCGTTTCGGCACCGGCGAACACAGATGCGCGATCGGGATTGAGCCGGTCGAACGCACCCGCTGCGGCGAGGCTTTCGAGCTGGCGGCGGTTGAGCAATTTGGGGTCTATCCGCGCGGCGAAATCGTCGAGCGACTTGAACTGGCCCTTGGCACTACGCTCCGCGACCAAGGCCTCCATCGCTTTCTCGCCGACTCCCTTGAGCGCGCCAAGCGCGTAGCGCACTGTACCGTTTTCGACCGAAAACGCGGCCTGTGACGCATTGACGTCAGGGGCAAGGCATTCGACCCCGCAGCGGCGGATGTCCTCGACGAACAAGGCGAGCTTGTCGGTCTGGTGCATGTCGAAGCTCATCGACGCGGCGAAGAACACAGCGGCATGATGCGCCTTGAGCCAGGCCGTATGATAGGCGACCACCGCATAGGCTGCGGCGTGGCTCTTGTTGAAACCATAGCCGGCAAACTTGTCGATCAAGTCGAATAACTCGTTGGCCTTGGGCGGAGCGATGTCATTGGCCGCAGCACCCGAAACGAAGCGCGCACGCTGCTCGTTCATCTCCGACTGTATTTTCTTGCCCATTGCACGACGCAGCAAATCCGCCTCGCCAAGGCTGTAGCCAGCGAGCACCTGCGCCGCCTGCATCACCTGTTCCTGGTAGACGAAAATGCCATAGGTTTCGGCCAGCACTGCCTCCAGCATCGGGTGCGGGTACGCCAATGCAACACGGCCATTCTTGCGGTCGCCGAACAGCGGAATATTGTCCATCGGGCCGGGCCGGTAGAGCGACACCAGCGCGATGATGTCGCCAAATGCGGTCGGGCGGACCCCGGCGAGGGTGCGCCGCATGCCTTCGGATTCCAGCTGGAACACCCCAACGGTTTCACCGCGTTGGAGCAGGTCGTAGACCTTGGGATCGTCCCAGGTCAGCGTGGTGTAATCGACCTCGATCCCTTGCAGACGAAGCAGGCGCTGCCCTTCCTTGAGCACTGACAGCGTCTTGAGCCCGAGGAAATCGAACTTCACCAGCCCCGCCGCCTCGACATATTTCATGTCGAACTGGGTGACCGGCATGTCCGAGCGCGGATCGCGGTAAAGCGGGACCAGTTCGTTGAGCGGGCGGTCGCCGATCACCACGCCGGCGGCATGGGTCGAGGCGTGGCGCGGCAGCCCCTCGAGCTTCATTGCAAGGTCGAGCAGGCGGCGCACCCCGGCGTCATTCTTATATTCGGCGGCAAGCTCGCTGACTCCGTTCAGGGCGCGCGGCAAATCCCATGGCTCGGTCGGGTGGTTGGGGATCAATTTGGCGAGCCGATCGACCTGGCCGTAGCTCATCTGCAGCACACGCCCGGTGTCCTTGAGTACGGCGCGCGCCTTCAATCGCCCAAAGGTGATGATCTGCGCTACCCGGTCGCGGCCATATTTTCCCTGGACGTAGGTGATCACCTTGTCGCGGTGGGTTTCGCAGAAATCGATGTCGAAATCGGGCATCGACACGCGTTCGGGGTTAAGAAAGCGCTCGAACAGCAAGCCCAGCGCGATGGGATCGAGATCGGTGATCAGCAGCGACCAAGCGACGATGCTCCCCGCGCCCGATCCGCGTCCCGGGCCGACCGGGATATCATTCTGTTTGGCCCATTTGATGAAGTCGGCGACGATCAGGAAGTAGCCGGCGAAGCCCATCCGGGTGATGACGTCGATCTCGAAATCGAGGCGGTCACGGTAGATTCCAAACCTATCCCCCTTCCCGTTTGTGTCGAGCGAAGTCGAGACACGTCCCTCGACTTCGCTCGGGACAAACGGAAGTTTGGACAGGCGCAACTCCAACCCCGCATGCGCCTCGCGCCGAAGCGTCTCATCCTCGTCGTCGGACAGGCGCGGGAGAATCGGCTTGCGCTGGGGAGCGGCGACCGCGCAGCGCTGGGCAATGACCGAGGTGTTGGCGATCGCCTCGGGCAGATCGGCAAACAGCGCGTCCATGTCGCTCGACGGCTTGAGCCACGCCTCAGGCGAACTAATCGGGCGGTCGTCATTCTCGACATAGGTCGAATTGGCGATGCACAGCATGATGTCATGCGCGGCGTGGAAACTGGGATCGGCATAATGGGCAGGATTGGTGGCCACGATCGGAAGCTCGGTGGCGTAGGCAAGGTCGATAAGCGCCGCCTCGGCCGCTTCCTCAACCATGTCGCCGCGCCGAGACAATTCGATATACAGGCGATCGGGGAACAACGCACGGAGCCGGGTCGCATAGGCTTTGGCCTTGTCGATCTGGCCATCGGCGAACAGGCGCGCGAGCGCCCCCTCCCCGCCTGCGGTCAGCGCGATCAGCCCGTCGGTCGCGCCATCCAGCGCATCGAACGTGACATGCGGTTCCTCGGCGATGGGGCGTTCGAGATGCGCTTGGCTGACCAATTTGCAGAGGTTGGCATAGCCGGCATCGTCTTGCGCCAACAGTACTAGCCAGTCGAGCTTGCCCTTGGGGCCGATGTCGGCTGGCCGCGAGACCCCGAGGATTGCGCCGACGATCGGCTGGACACCCGCCTTGAAACACGCCTCGCCGAACGGCATTGCGGCATACAGCCCGTTGCGATCGACCAAAGCGGCGGCGGGAAAACCGAGCCGCGCGGCATGGGCGGCAATCGCCTTGGGCTCGATTGCCCCTTCGAGCATCGTGAAGCAGGAAAACACGCGCAACGGGACATAAGGGGCGGCCATCATCCGACTATGCGCAACCCGGCGAGCGTGCGCCACCCCGGCCCGCGACTTATCCCCAGCTTATGCGGGCAGCGGCGTTGCCCGGCGCATAGGCGGGCGTTCGCCATAGGTCAGCGCGCGCCATAGCCACTCCATCGGACCGAAGCGATAACGCGCCAGCCACCAGTGGCTGAACGCGGTCTGGAGTGCGAAGAAGGTGATGCAGATCGCGAGCACTGCGGCGCTGCCGATCCGCCCGGCGAGGCCGAGGCCTGGGCCGACACCGAACAGGACGAAGGCGTAGACAAGCCCCTGGGTGAGGTAATTGGTCAGCGCCATGCGTCCGACCGGGGCGAAGATGCCGAACAGGCGCCGGCCCCAGCCTCGCTGGAGGGCGACCACGATACCGGCGCAATAGCCCGCTGCGAGCAGCAAGGCGGCGGGCGAACGCAGGCTTTGGCCGATCAACTGGAGATTGTCATTGTCGCCCAGCGGTTGCCATGCGCCAGTATAGAGCAAGCGGATGACCAAGCCGGCCAGCAGGCCCACTGGAAGACAGGTCATTGCGATCCGCCGAAGCAACGGCAGGAAGCGCGGAATGTCGTCGAGGATCCCGCTGCGCCCGATCGCCGCACCCAGCGCGAAACGGCCGAGAGCGTAGATGATCCACGCGACCATCATCCCGCCCGCGAACCATTCGGTCCAGCTCCATTGCCAGAAGCTGGCGACGATCGCCGGATAATCCCCGCCGACCGCGACCGCCTGCCGCGCGAGGATCGCCGAAGTTTCATAGAGCGAGTCGGGGATCAGCTTGATCCCGGCGAGGCCGAGCAGCCATTCCTGCAACTTGTCGCTATACAGCGCGGCCACGGCACCGAAGATGACCAGGCTCCGCGTTCGCCAATGGCGCATCAGCAGCAGCCCGAACCCGGCTACCGCGTAGAGGTTGAGGATGTCCCACACCCACAAGAATATGGCGTTGAGCCAGCCGAACAGCAAAAGCCACGACAGGCGCTGGGCATAGCGTTTCTCGAAGCCCGGTCGCCCCTCGCCGCGCTTCATCTGGAGATAGAAACCGAGCCCGAACAGGGTGGCGAAGACGGTATTGGCCTTGTCGCCGATCAGCCAGCGCACCGCCCAATCGGCATAGCCGTCGATGGTCGCGGTCGGCAGCGCGTCGAGCTGCGCTTCGGTGGCTATCGCGCCCTCGCCGGCGAAGCCGACGAAGTTCATCGTCAGCACCCCGAATAAAGCGATCCCGCGCAGCACGTCGAGCTCGGCGATACGATCGCTGCCCGATACCGGCCCTGCCGTGTCGATCGCCGCCATTGATAGCCCCCAAACCGCTTATGCGCGTCGGACGGATTGGCTGGCAAGCCTAACGCAAGCGTCCGCTGGAAATGTCACGGATCTCGCGCATCCGGCCGCGATAGGTGTCGGCGATGCAGTCGCTCGACGGGCATTGGTCACGGTAGCCGAGGAAGCGATCGCGGCTGCGCTGGAGCTGTGCGCGCGTGGCCGGGTCGGCATCGCGCAGGGCATCGACATATTGCGCCGCCATCTGGCGATCGAGTGCCCCGAGCCGATCGTCGCGGCACACCGCAATTTCCCCGCGTGTTCGCGCATTGGCGCAGTTGAAACTGGGGCGCGATGAGCTCTGGCGCTGCTCGGGTTCGGGCGGTGGCGAGGTTGGCCGGACGGGGACCGATGGCGGCGGCAGTGCAGAAGGCACTGAGGTCACCGGGGCAAGCGGATCGGCGGCTGCAGGCGCAAGCGGATCGCTCGCGGGCCGGCCGACACGCGCCAAGGTCGCCAGCGGGGTAATGATCGAGTCGGCGCGGGTCAGGGTCAGTACGTCGCCATTGCCGTCGGCCGAGCGCTGCAGCGTGTAGCCGATGTCGGCACTGAGCGTCCGGCGCCCACCGACCACTGCCACTCCGGGCGGCAGGTCAAGCGTCAGCGCCCCCGAGCAAGCCACCGCGCCAGTGCCTTCATCCTCGCTATCGAGCAACGGGCGGTCGATCCGCACCACGGCGTAGGCGGCGAGCTTGTCAAACGCCCCCTGGTCGCTGCCACGAAGGGCAGCGGCGCGACGGAACAATTCGCGCTTGATCTGGTCGTACGTCGCTTGCGAGGCGCA
>JAJAZM010000120.1 GCA_026785645.1 Sphingomonas bacterium
GCAAACCGAGGCGCTGGCCCTCGCGCTCAAGGTCAAGGGACTGATGAATATCCAGTTCGCGGTCAAGGACGAGGACGTGTACCTCATCGAGGTCAATCCGCGCGCCAGCCGCACCGTGCCGTTCGTTGCCAAAGCGATCGGCCGACCGATTGCCAAGATGGCGACTCGGGTGATGGCGGGGGAGCCGCTCGACGCTTATCTGCCGATCGACCGCGACCTGGATTATGTCGCGATCAAGGAGAGCATTTTCCCCTTCGCGCGCTTCCCGGGCACCGATCCGGTGTTAGGACCGGAAATGAAGAGCACTGGCGAAGTCATGGGAATCGATATGGATTTCGATATCGCCTTCGCCAAGTCGCAGCTCGGGGTCGGGGTCATATTGCCTAATTCCGGCGCGGTGTTCATTTCGGTCAAGGATAGCGACAAGGATCATATCCTTCCCGCTGCTAGGCTGATGGTCGAGCTCGGTTTCTCGATCATCGCCACCGGTGGTACCGCCGATCATCTCGCCGCGCAGGGGTTGCCGATCGAGAAGGTCAACAAGGTCGCGCAGGGTCGGCCGCATATCGTCGACCGGCTTATGGATGGCGGGGTGCAACTGGTGTTCAATACCACCGAGGGCTGGCAGTCGCTAAAAGACAGTTACTCGATCCGTGCGACCACCCTCAATCGCAAGGTCCCATACTTCACCACGGCAGCGGCGAGCCTTGCTGCGGCGCGGTCGATCAAGGCGCTTCGCGGCCATGCGCTTGAAGTCCGATCGCTCCAGGCCTATTATTCAGCCTCCACAGATTGATTTTCCATCAGATCCCGGAAAATGCGCGTGGCGCCGCCGATCCGGCAGGGCGCTCGCCAGCGGGGTTTTGACCAAGGGGTTTTAAGTGATGTCGAGTGAAAAGGTGCCGATGCTGGCCGAGGGCCACCGCCAGATGACCGAGGACGTCAAGCGTCTCAAGCTCGAGCGGCCCGAGATTATCGAATCGATCGAGGTCGCGCGCGCCCATGGCGATTTGAGCGAGAATGCGGAATATCATGCCGCCAAGGAGCGCCAAGGCCAGGTCGAGGCGATGATCGCCGATATCGACGACCGGCTGAGCCGCGCTTTGGTGATCGACCCGACGACGCTGTCGGGCGACAAGGTGGTGTTTGGCGCGACGGTGACCCTGGTCGACGAAGAAAAGAAGAACGTCCGCTACCAATTGGTCGGGCAGACCGAGGCCGACGCGCGGGTCGGGCGAATCAGCTATAATTCGCCACTGGGCCGTGCGCTGATCGGGCGCCAGGTTGGCGAGGAGGTTGAGGTTACGACCCCTGCCGGCGAGCGTTATTACGAGATTTCGAAACTCGAATTCATTTGAGGCTCGCGATGAACTTCCGCCAGCATGCCACCTTGGCGCTGATGGCGGTGACTGGTCTCGTCACGCTCGGCATCTGGGCGACCGGAAATATGCAGAATGCGGCGACCGCGATGGGCTTCATCGCCGCTCGCATCGGCGGAATCGAGATTTCGCCCGCGGTCCCGGCCTTGCTGACGCCTTTGTCATCGACGCTTGTCCATGGCGATTTCTTCCATCTTTTGATGAACTTCCTGCTGTTCGCTTATTGCGGGCGGCAGGTCGAGAGCGCGCTCGGACCATTGCCATTGATCTTGCTCTATGTGGTTGGCGCTTATGCGGCCGCGGCAGGGCAATATGTGCTCGATCTGAACTCGACCGTGCCGATGATTGGCGCATCGGGGGCAATCAGCGCCCTCGTCGGAGCGTATGCCGTCAGCTTTGGCCAGCCCAAGAAGATCGTCGCCTCTTTCCGCCTCAACCGTTGGCTCAATATCGCGTGGCTGATGGCGGCGTGGATCGTGCTTCAGGCGATGGTCGGTTATCTCGGCGGCCAGCAGGGGGTGATAATCGCAATTGGCGCCCACATTGGCGGGTTCGTCGCCGGCGTGCTGCTCCAGCGGCCTCTATTGCTATGGCGTTACCGCAACGCTTGAGGCAGCATCCGGTGTTTCCGGCTCCAGCAAGCGGTGGAGGTGCACCACCACATATTTCATCTCGGCATCGTCGACGGTGCGCTGGGCAGAGGCACGCCAGGCATCCTCGGCATCGGCATAATTGTCGAACATCCCGACCAGGTCCAGACCCTTGAGGTCGATGAAGTCGAGGCCCTGCGGATCCTTGACCCGTCCGCCGAATACCAAGTGAAGCTTGCTCATGGCCGGCTCGCTAGCATCAAAATATGCGCTTGCGAACCGGCCAGAGAGTCATTCGCCGCGAACTTTGGTCGCCGCGGCCTTGGCCGACACCTTGAATGCATCGGCTGCGCCGTCGATGATTGAGCGCATCGCTTCGCCACCGGCATCGCGGGTCAGCCCGAGCTCGCCGAGCCGTGCCGTGCCGGCATCCTTAGCGGCGCTGACCGCGGCGCTGGCCTTGTCTTTCAGGCTGTCGGTGACTGGCGCGAGCAATTTCTTTTCGCGGCGGCTGACCGGCAGCAAGGCGGCGAGGATCGCACCCGCGGCAATTCCGCCGACTAACACCGCTAGCGGCGCTTCGCCCAATTGGTCGCTGGCCTTGCGACCGGCAGCGGAAGCGCCATCACGGGCGGTGTCATAGGCGGTAATCGCCCGCTCCCGCGCACCGTCGAGAACATCGTCGGCGCGGTCGCGAAGGGTCGGCTCGGTCTTGGTCTTGGTTGGCTTGACGCTCATCACTTGGTCTCCGTCTTGCGCGCGGATCGCGGCGCGCTTCGCTTGGTCGGGGCGGTCCGCTTGCGAACCGGCGGTTTGGACTTTTCCTTTGGCGGGGGACCTTCGTCTTTATCTGACGTCATGGCGTCGACCATCCGGCTGACCCCGTCCTTGATCGGCTCTCGTGCAAGGAACATCGCAATCGCGGCAATGATCCCGCCGCTCGCGACGGGACGACGCTTGACCGCGTCGACCGCATCTTCGGCGATGTCGGCGCCTTTGACCTTGGCGCTTTCCCACGCATCTCGCACCAGGGTCTTGGGCTGGAGACGCTGCTGAAGTTCGCGCGCGGTATCAATCAGCGCCTCGCGCGCGTTGGCGACCGTTTCCTGCGCCTTGATGATCCGCTGGGTCATGCGCCTGCCTGCCAGCTCTTTAGCGCCGCCAGCGCGAGACCGCCGGCGATGACAATCGCAATTACCGTTGCCAGCAGCCCACCGCCAAGCGGGCCGAGCAAGGAAGCGAGCGCGAGCACCATCGTCAGCACCAGAGCGATGACCGCGGCGAAACCAAACGCAATCGCCCCGGCACCAAGGATGGCGGGCAGTTTGGCGCGCCCGGCCTGGCCCTCGGCGCGGGCGCGGACGAGATCAACTTCGGCTTGCGCATAGGCCTTGCCGTCATCGATCAACCGACCGAACAACGCGCCGATCCCTGCCTCGTCCTCATCCGTTTCCGGCCCCGCGCCGAGCCCGTCCTTTGGCAAGAGTCAGGCCTTGGGCTTGTCGCTGTCGAGCCCGGTCTTGACCAGACGGGCAAGAACGAAGCCGACCACTGCTGCACCGGCGAGGGCGATGCCCGGGCTGCGCTTCACGAAGTCGCGCGTATCGTCGATCAGTTCGTCGGGGCTTTTGGAGGCAAGGCTGTTGGCCGCATCGTCGATCGCGCCGGCCGCCCTGCGGGCATAATCGCCATATTCCTGGCCAAGTCGCTCGTCGATCCCGGCTGCAGTGTCACCGACTAACTTGGACATGCTGGCGAGCGCTTCGGACGAGCGTTCGAGCCCTTGCCCGACAAGCCCGCGGGTCTTGCCGGCGGCCTGATCGGCAAGCTTATTGCTGCTGGTCTTCACTTTTTCGACCATCCGGTCGCGGCGCGTCGGTTCTTCCACGATCATAGTCTCCTGATTGTCACTGGTCACTGCAGCGCCGGCGATGATTGCGTCGGTACCCTCGGGAAGCTGGTCATTCTGGACGATCATTACAATACTCCTTCTACCCTTCGAGAACCCCGAAACCCCACGCTTCGTTCCTGCCAACCCTGAAGGATCGCCGGATAAGTTGCGTGACCGGTCGACCCCCGTCTAGAGCCGACGAACCCCTCATAGCATGGAACGCCGCCAATGACCGCGATCGTTGATATCCACGCCCGAACCATCCTCGACAGCCGCGGCAATCCGACGGTCGAAGTCGATGTCACGCTCGAAGACGGATCGCTGGGCCGCGCGGCCGTTCCGTCGGGCGCATCGACCGGTGCGCATGAAGCAGTCGAATTGCGCGACGGCGATGCCACGCGCTGGGGCGGCAAGGGCGTCGACGGCGCGGTGCGCGGGGTCAATGGCGAGATTGCCGACAGCATCGTCGGCTTCGAAGCCGAGGATCAGGCGACCATTGACGCGGAGATGATCGAGCTTGACGGCACTGACAACAAGGCGCGGCTTGGCGCCAATGCGATCCTCGGGGTCAGTCTGGCGGTCGCCCGTGCCGCCGCCGAAGCACGCGGCCTGCCCTTGTACCGCTACGTCGGCGGGGTCTCGGCCGATTTGCTGCCGGTGCCGATGATGAACATCTTGAACGGCGGCGCGCATGCCGACAACAAGATCGACTTCCAGGAATTCATGGTCATGCCGGTCGGCGCGGAGACTTTTTCCGAAGCGCTGCGCTGCGGTACCGAGATTTTCCATGCGCTGAAATCGGCGCTTCACCAGGCCGGGCTGTCAACCGCGGTCGGCGACGAGGGCGGGTTCGCCCCGGCGATTGGTTCGTCGCGCGAGGCGCTTGACCATATCCTGAAAGCGGTGACTGCAGCGGGCTACACGCCGGGCGATGACGTCATGATCGCGCTCGACTGCGCCGCAAGCGAATATTTCAGGGACGGCGCGTATCGCATGGCGGGCGAGGGGCTGACCCTCTCGCCCGACGACAATGCCAAATTCATCGCCGATCTTGCCCGCGACTATCCGATCGTGTCGATCGAGGATGGCATGGGCGAGGATGACATGGCTGGATGGAAGGCGTTGACCGAGCTGCTCGGCGCGACCCATCAACTGGTCGGCGACGATCTGTTTGTCACCAACACCACCAGGCTGGGGCAGGGTATCGCCGACGGCATCGCCAATTCGATCCTGGTCAAGGTCAACCAGATCGGGACGTTGAGCGAAACCATCGCCGCGGTGCGCATGGCGCAGCAAGCAGGCTACACCGCGGTGATGTCGCACCGCTCGGGCGAGACTGAGGACACCACCATCGCCGACCTCGCGGTGGCGCTGAGCTGCGGCCAGATCAAGACCGGCAGCTTGGCGCGGTCCGACCGAACGGCGAAATACAACCAATTGCTCCGGATCGAGGAAGAATTGGGCAATTCAGCGCGTTACGCGGGCGGTGCGGCGGTCAAAAATTGTAAAAGTCGCGAAACCGCTTGATTCCGAACGTGAATTCTGATTCTGTCTCTTTATGGGAGGGGCCAGCAAAAGCTTGGGGATGATCCGACGCGCGGCGCTGCCGGCGCTGATGCTGATCATCATCGGCAGTTTTGCCGGTCATGCCATTGCCGGACCCAATGGCCTGTTCGCCTGGGGCGGCTATCATCGCGACCTTGCAGCACGTCAGGCCGAGCTTGCCGGCCTCGAGGCCGAGCGCGACCGGTTGAAGCATCGCTCGACACTGCTTGACCCCAGGAAAGCTGATCCCGACCTCGGCGAGGAAATGATCCGCCGCGATCTCGGCTTGATTAGGCCCGATGAGGTCATCGTCCCGCTTGATTAAGGCGGTTTGGGGAACTCCCGCGAAGCTGCGGCATTGCCCTTTGGACAGCGCGGCTCCTATAGCGCCCGCAACGAACTGACATGGAGAGATACGTGGCTCGATCGGCGACGCCCAAGGCCGCCGCGCCCAAAGCGCAGGCTTTGCCCAACAGAGAACGTCCGGCCGATCCCAAGCCATATAAGGCGTCGAAGGCAGAACTGCTCGATTTTTACAAGCAGATGATGCTGATCCGCCGCTTCGAGGAGCGTGCCGGGCAATTATATGGCCTCGGGCTGATCGGCGGTTTCTGCCACCTCTACATCGGGCAGGAGGCGGTCGCGGTCGGTCTCCAGTCGGCTATGAAGGTCGGGCGTGACAGCGTCATTACCGGCTATCGCGACCATGGCCACATGCTGGCCTATGGCATCGATCCCAAACTGATCATGGCCGAACTCACCGGTCGCGCCGCCGGCATCTCCAAGGGTAAAGGCGGATCGATGCATATGTTCTCGGTCGAACATGGCTTTTACGGCGGCCACGGTATCGTCGGCGCGCAGGTCAGCCTCGGCACCGGGCTCGCCTTCAAGCATAAATATGTTAAGGATGGCGGCACTTGTCTGGCCTATTTCGGCGACGGCGCGGCCAACCAGGGCCAGGTCTACGAAAGCTTCAACATGGCGAAGCTGTGGGACCTGCCGGTGATCTACGCGATCGAGAACAACCAATATGCAATGGGCACCAGCGTCGAGCGCTCGTCGTCTGAACCCGATTTCTACAAGCGCGGCGAAAGCCACCGCATTCCCGGCCTCCAGGTCGACGGGATGGACGTGCTCGCGGTGCGCGGCGCAGCCGAGGAGGCGATGGCGTGGACGCAAGCGGGCAAGGGGCCGATCATCCTTGAACTGCTGACCTATCGCTATCGCGGCCACTCGATGTCCGACCCGGCGAAATATCGCAGCCGCGAGGAGGTCCAGTCCTACCGCGAAGGGCGAGATCCGATCGAGCATGCGTCACAGGCCTTGCAGAAGCTGGGGGTGAGCGAGGATGAGCTCAAGGCAATAGATAACGAGATCAAACAGATCGTGGTCGAAGCTGCCAAATATGCTGAGGAAGCGCCGGAGCCCGAGGCGGCCGAATTGTTCACTGACGTGCTGGTGGAGTCCTACTGATGGGCATTGAACTCAAGATGCCCGCATTGTCGCCGACGATGGAGGAAGGCACGCTTGCCAAATGGCTGGTGAAGGAAGGCGACAGCGTCGTCTCGGGTGATTTGCTGGCCGAGATCGAGACCGACAAAGCGACGATGGAATTCGAAGCCGTCGACGAAGGCGTGATTTCGAAGATATTGGTCGCCGAGGGCACCGACGGGGTCAAGGTCGGAACGGTGATCGCGCTGATGGGCGGTGATGGGGAGCAAGCGGCGCCGTCTGCGCCTGCCGAGCAGCCTGCAATTGAGCAGCCTGCAATCGAGCAGCCCGCCGTCGAGCAACCTGCCGTCGAGCAAAAGACAACCGAGAGCGAGACGCCGGCTCCGGTCAAGGCTGAGACCGGAACCACCCAGCTTGTCCCCAAGGTCGCGACCGAGGCCGATGTCCCCGCTGGCACCGCACTGACGTCAACCTCGGTCCGCGAGGCGCTTCGCGATGCGATGGCGGAGGAGATGCGGCGCGACGACCGGGTGTTCGTAATGGGCGAGGAAGTCGCCGAATATCAGGGCGCGTACAAGGTCACTCAAGGGCTGCTCGAGGAATTCGGCGCTGCCCGTGTAATCGACACGCCGATCACCGAACATGGCTTTGCCGGGCTCGGTGCGGGCGCGGCGATGGGCGGATTGAAGCCGGTCATCGAGTTCATGACCTTCAACTTCGCGATGCAGGCGATCGACCACATCGTCAATTCGGCGGCCAAGACCAATTACATGTCGGGCGGGCAGATGCGCTGCCCGATCGTGTTCCGCGGCCCCAATGGCGCGGCATCGCGGGTCGGCGCGCAACATAGCCAGAATTACGGGCCCTGGTACGCTTCGGTCCCCGGCCTGATCGTCATTGCGCCCTACGATGCGGCCGACGCAAAAGGGTTGCTCAAGGCCGCGATCCGCAGCGATGACCCGGTGGTCTTCCTCGAAAATGAACTGCTCTACGGGGTCAGCTTCGATGTTCCCGATGGTGACATTGTCCTGCCGATCGGCAAGGCGCGGGTGATGCGCGACGGCAAGCATGTCACGCTGGTGAGCTATTCGATCGGAGTCGGGCTTGCGCTTCAGGCGGCGGAGACGCTCGCCGGCGAAGGGATCGATGCCGAAGTGATCGATTTGCGAACGTTGCGCCCGCTCGACAAGTCGGCGGTGCTGACGTCACTCGCCAAGACCAACCGGCTGGTGGTGGTTGAAGAAGGCTGGCCGACCTGCTCGATCGCGTCGGAGATCATCGCGATCTGCATGGAGGAGGGGTTCGACGATCTTGACGCCCCCGTACTTCGCGTAACCAACGAGGACGTGCCGATGCCTTACGCCGCCAATCTCGAGAAACTGGCGCTGATCAAGGTCGCTGACGTCGTGGCGGCGGCCAAGGCCGTGACCTATCGATAGGAAGATTTCGGTCGCTGAGACGGATAGGGGGCTTGTGCGCCACTATTGGCCGGTCGAGCTCCGCCCCGGCTTCGACGCCTTGTTCGGACTGGATGACGTCATGGCCGAGGTCGTGGCAAGTTCGACCCAGCCAGCACTTGGCGCAATCCGCCTAGCGTGGTGGCGCGAGGCATTGGAGCGGCTCGACCAGCATCCTCCGCCGCCCGAACCACGACTGGTGGCAGCGGCTACGATACTTCTTCCGCGAGGAGTCACCGGGGCAACACTGGCGGCGCTCGAGGACGGCTACGCCACTTTACTCGACGAAGTGCCCGACAGCGACCGGATCGGTGCTGGCGGCGAGGCCTTGTTCGCGATCGGCGCGACCTTGCTCGGCGCACAGGACGCCAAGCTGGCGCTCGCTGGGAGACTCCACGCGTTTGCGAGCGCTGCGCGGCATGGGTTCGCGGCGTTTCCCGATGATGTCGACTTCACCGCGCTCGCCGGTCACCGATTCTCCCGAGCGCTCCGCCCGCTCACCGCCTTCGCCCGGCTCGCCGCGCGCGACTTACGACAAGCGCCCATGCTTGAGCCCGAGGCCACGCCGGCGCGCGCCGCCGCCTTGCTGTCGCACCGCCTGTTCGGGACCATTTCGTAGCCGCATTGAACTCGGCGCGATTTGGGCATATTCCTCATTGCCGCCGGATCGCCCCCTTGGAAGGAGGGCCACATGCGCCGTCTGCTCGCCGGTTCTGCCGCTACCCTGCTGCTCGTCACGGGCGCCTTGTTCATTTGGCAGGGCCGCGCTGAAGCCCCGCCAATGCCGGCCGCACCAACGCCCCGGCTGGCCTCGTCGATGGCGCCAATCAGCCTGTCGCGGATCCCCGATGCGCCCTCCGCCGATCCCACGACCAAGGAAGAGAAGCGCTTCGCTCGCGCCGACAAGGATGAGGATGGGCGAATTACGCTTGCCGAACTGGTCGAGCCTCGGCGCAAGGCTTATGCCAAGCTCGACCTCGACCAGGACGGGAAATTGAGTTTCGAGGAATGGGCGGTCAAGACGATCGACAAGTTCGCCGACGCCGATGCCGACAAGAGCAAGGCGCTGACCCAGGCCGAATATGCGACGACCGCGCCGAAGGTGAAACTTAAACCGGCGTGCGCGTGCGGGCCAAAGCTGGCCTCGGCAGCGAATTGAGCGGGCAAAGAAACGGCCGCGGGATAATCCTCCCGCGGCCGCAGCTTGTTCGATCTAGTTAAGCGCTCGCGAGATTCACGGCGCTCATCTTACCGCGCTTGTCCTCTTCCAGCTCGTACGAAACGCGCTGGTCCTGGTTGAGCGTCGACATGCCGGCGCGCTCAACGGCGGAAATGTGAACGAAGGCGTCGTTGCCGCCGTCTTCCGGCGCGATGAAGCCATAGCCCTTGGACTCATTGAAAAATTTGACGGTGCCGATCGGCATAGTGATTTCCTTCTCGTTTAGACCCGACAATCGGGCCCTGGAGCTAAGAGCTGCGAAGGGAAGGAATAGGGCCGCAAAGCGCCTGAAGACCATCGATTTGCGACAACTAGCCAAGCCCATGTAGCATCGTTCGTGAGTGATTGTAATCCCAGCTGCAAATTGGCTAAATTGCTGGCTCCAGCGCCACCGCCTCGATCCAGTCCGCAAGCGCTTCCCGAGCCCGCCCGGTGTACAGTTTCTTGCGATCGGCCTTCTTCGATTTGGGCCCGTCGAGCGGCGGCATCAGCCCGAAATTGATGTTCATCGGCTGGTAGGTTTCGGCCTGGGCCCCGCCGGTGATATGCGCCAGCAACGCCCCGAGCGCGGTTTCGGGGGGAAGCGAGGGCAGAGTGCGGCCCTTCGCCTGCGCCGCCGCAAACCGCGCCGCAAGCAACCCGATCCCGGCACTCTCGACATAGCCTTCGCAGCCGGTGATCTGCCCGGCAAAGCGGATGTGGGGCAAGGCTTTGAGCCGCAACTCGCCGTCGAGCAATTCGGGCGATCGGATGAAACTGTTGCGGTGGATGCCCCCAAGCCGTGCGAACTCCGCATCCTCAAGTCCCGGAATCGTCCTGAAAATCCGCACTTGGTCGCCATGCTTGAGCTTGGTCTGGAAGCCGACCATGTTCCACAGGGTGCCGAGCGCATTGTCTTGGCGAAGCTGGACGCAGGCATAGGGCCAGCGCCCGGTCTTGGGATCGTCGAGCCCGACCCCCTTCATCGGGCCATAGCGCAAGGTCTCGACCCCGCGTTCGGCCATCACCTCGATCGGCATGCAGCCCTCGAAATAAGGTGTGTCCTTCTCCCATTCCTTGAACTCGGTCTTTTCGCCGTCGTTGAGCGCGGCGACGAAAGCGTCATACTGCTCCTTGGTCATCGGGCAGTTGATGTAATCCTTGCCGCCCTTATCCCACCGCGCGGCCATCCAGCAGATGTCCATGTCGACGCTGTCGCGGTGGATGATCGGGGCGATTGCGTCGAAGAACGCCAGCGCGTCGGATCCCGTTGCGGCGGCGATCGACTCCGCCAGGCCAGGCGCGGTCAGCGGGCCAGTTGCGACAATCGTCAATCCGCTGGCGGGCAGGGCATCAACCCGCTCGCGCACCACCGCGATATTGGGATGTGCGGCGATCCGTGACGTCACTTCGGCGGCAAATGCTTCGCGATCGACCGCCAGCGCGGAGCCGGCGGGAACGCGATGCTGGTCCGCCGCCGACAGCACCAGCGATCCCAAGGTCCGCATTTCCTGGTGGAGCAGCCCGACCGCATTATTTTCGGCATCGTCGGAGCGGAAACTGTTCGAGCAGACCATTTCGGCGAGCCGGTCGCTGTCATGGGCCGGGGTGGTGTCACCGCCGTCCGGAAGATTGGCACCGCGCATTTCGCTCAAACGGACGCGCAATCCCGCCTCGGCCAATTGCCAGGCCGCTTCGGATCCGGCGAGGCCACCGCCGATGATGTGAATGTCGTGGGTCATGGCGCCCTCTACCCGTTCGTCCCAAGCGAAGTCGAGTGTTCGTGCCGTGCCTCGACTTCGCTCGACACGAACGGATATGGGACAGCGATGGCGCTCGACCTGTTCGCCTAGGCCAGTACCGCCAGCACCTCTTCAGCGATGACCGGGCGGGCGGCTCGCGCGGCGATTTCCTCGGCCCAATGAAGAATTTCCATCCGACCGTCCTGATGCTCAACCAGAGCGGTGCAGCTCTCGACCCAGTCGCCGTCGTTATAATATTGGATGCCATCGATTTCGCGCTGGTCGGCGCTGTGGATGTGGCCGCAAACCACCCCGTCCATGCGTTTCATGACTGCGGCATGGGCGACGGTTTCCTCGAAATGGGAAATGAAGGCGACCGCATCCTTAACCTTGTGCTTGGCGTGCTTGGACAAGGACCAATAGGGCAGGCCAAGCCACGAGCGAACCGCATTGACCACGACATTGAGGCGCAGCAGCACGGTGTAGGCTGTGTCGCCGAGCAAGGCGAGCCAGCGATGGGCGAGCACGATCGCGTCGAATTCGTCGCCGTGGAGCACCAGCAGGCGCCGC